>NZ_JAUBTN010000030.1:4945-74278 GCF_036705055.1 Microcoleus sp. CZ3-B2
GCGAGAAACCGGGTTTCTCTGAAGATTTAGGTTGAGTGCGAAATATCGGGAAAGAAACCAGGTTTCTGGGATTTTTGCGGATTTAATTTGATTGCTGCGTGGCGAGAAACCGGGTTTCTCTGAAGATTTAGGTTGAGTGCGAAATATCGGGAAAGAAACCAGGTTTCTGGGATTTTTGTGGATTTAATTTGATTGCTGCGTGTCTGGTAACGAGTAATTTAATTAATGTCTCAGCAACCGCAAACCACTCAATGTTACCAAAACTGTAGACCCTTCATGACCGATAACGCCGATCGGCATTGTGATATTTCCTAAAAAATTAGCAGCCAACAATAGTATAATGCAGCTTAGCGCAAAAACAATGTTTTGTTTGACTACATTTTGAGCGCGGCGGCCCAAACTAATTGCTTTACCTAGTTGTTCTAATTTATCTGCCATTAATACGATATCAGCAGTTTCTAAAGCGACATCGCTACCGGAAATTCCCATTGCAATTCCCACGGAAGCTTGGGCTAGGGCTGGTGCGTCGTTGATGCCGTCTCCTACCATTGCGACGGTTTGATACTGGGTTTGCAGCTTTTTAATTAGGTGCACTTTGTCTTCAGGCAAAAGTTCGGCGTACACTTCGTTAATGCCTAGTTGTTGGGCGATGTATTGAGCGGTTTGTTCGTTGTCGCCTGTCAGCATTATGATATGTTCTACACCTAAATTTTGCAAGCGTTTTACTGTGGCTGCTGCTTCCGGGCGGACTGTATCTGCGACTGCAATGATGCCCAAAAGTTCATCGCCCTTTGCTACCCAAACAACTGTTTTTCCCTCTGCTTGCAATTGTTGGCTGATGTGAGTCAACTCCGAAGTTGCTTGCACAAAATCGGCTTTACCAATGGTAATTGTTTGATTGTTAACTTTGCCGACTATTCCGCGACCGATTTTTGCTTGTACGTCGATCGCACTTGACAACGATAACTGTTGCTGCTGGGCGGCTTGGACAATTGCTTGGGCGATCGCGTGTTCGGAATGAGTTTCGAGGGCTGCAGCCAATTGCAGAACTTCTGTTTCAGTATATCCGGCTGCTGGTACAATTTTGACAACTTCAGGTTTTCCCGTGGTGAGAGTTCCGGTTTTGTCAAAGGCGATCGCCCGGACTTTACCAATTATCTCCAATTGCGCGCCGCTTTTAAACAAAATTCCCTGTTTTGCACCGTTAGCCATACCCGAAAGCAGCGCCGGCATAATCGAAGCCATCAGCGCGCAGGGGGATGCGACTACTAGGAAAATCAGCGCCCGATAGATAGTATCTTCCCAATTCCAGTTTAAAACAAAAGGCGGCAAAATTGCCAACAACAAGCCTAAACCGACAATTAATTTAGCATAACCGCGCTCGAACTTTTCCACAAATTGCTGAGAAGGAGGCGCTTCTGTTTGTGCTTGTTGTACCAGCCGAATCACTCGCTGAATCAAACTGCTTTCGGGAGTTTTGTGAACTTTCAATTGTAGCGCGCCGGCACCGTTAATCGTGCCTGCAAAGACTTCATCGCCAGCAACTTTTTCCACGGGCATCGATTCGCCCGTAATCGAGGCTTGATTGAGGGTGCTGTAGCCTTCGATAATTATCGCATCTGTGGGAATAATTTCTCCGGGCTTGACTAAAAGCCGATCGCCAATTGCCAATTTGTCGATCGCCACCAACCGTTCCCCATCGTACATTATCACCCTAGCAGTATCCGCCGTCAAACTCATCAAACTGCGAATACTGCGTTCAGTCCGCTGCATAGCATAACCTTCCAGCGCGCCGCTAATTGCAAAGATTAAAATTAGCACCGCACCGTCAACAATTAAATGATATTCTTGCCGCCACAGCCCCAAACCAGCCGCACCCAAAGCAGCAACAATCATCAACAAATCTACATCTAATTCATGTTCTTGAAAAAGCGTAGTCAAGCCTTCGCGGGTGCTGGAATAGCCGCCGATTACGTAAGCAGCGGGCAAAATTAACACCGCTAAGCCCAGCCAACCGACTTGTAGGGCGATCGAACCCAAAATTACCAGAATTCCGCACAGGGCGGCAGTCACAGCATCTGGGTGCTCTGCGGCGAGGCGCGACAGGCGCGAGGTGGGGAGGGAATTGGGAGTCATGGGAAAATTTGACTTGGTAGAATGACTCCTGCATCGTAAACCTTGACATTAATGTCAATGTCAAGCTTTTTGTTTAAATTCCCTGCTGGTAGGGAAACGACACTGCCGTTTCCTGTATTTCGGGCGATCGCAAACCGCGATAAACTGTCGGTAAATCTGGTAAGAAAACAGCATTGCCATGTCCTGGACAAACAAACATAGTCCTGGACACATCAAGCCAAAGAAACCCGGTTTTTTACCGAATCTGTCGGCTACAATCAAGTATTTTCCTAAAAACCCGGTTTCTGACCACCCGTGCGTCCAAGACTATATCTATCCCAATCGGGAAATCAATTCATCAGCCGATAACTGAGGCAATTGTTCCAACAACAATGTCAACTCTGCGACAGGTAAAGCCAACAAATTAGCAACCAGTGTAGGTAAACTATCGCCAAATTCATTTAACCGCAGTGCCAAGACATTTTCTGCTAACAATCTCACCGCTTCTTGCCTGCCTGCTGCATCCACCGCTAGCATAGATATCGCCAGTAAAATCACCGTAAATTCGGCAGCAGGTATCCTGGACACGGGAGAGAGAAACGCTATCATCAACGAGTCTAGTTCTCCAAATCTCACTCGCAGAAAATTCTCTAAAATTAAGCGCTGTTGTTCTTGTCTTCCTTGTTCTAATCCTTGTTCTAATCCTTGTTCTAATCCTTGTTCCTGTGCTGCTTGTAACTGTTCTTGAAAGAGAGGTGCGATAGTCATAATTAACTCCCGGTCTTCTGTTTCTATGGGCTGTTCTAAATTTGCTACTAAGTTTGATTGCAGTCGATACAGCAATTCTAACGCATTAGTTCGCAGGGGGTTGTCTGTAGCCAAGGCGATCAACTCGGCCACTGCTTTTTCCTGCACCTTTCCTCTGCCCAAAATCCTCAGCCACAAGGTTTCGGGAGTTTTTGGCAACTGATGGATTACCACAATTGCCGATCGCAAATATTCCCCCAAAAAATAGATACCGGGCATCCAATTGGGTTCGTCTGGTTGTGCGCGAAACCCGTTTAACAGCGATTCTGACGCTGTGGGAGTGAGAATCCACAATTTCGGAAAATCATTTTCGTTAAGTCGAATATTGTCTCTTCTGGCTTCTCGCTCTAATTCGCTCTGAATATCAAACAATTTGCTGATGCAACCGACAACTTCCCTGATAGTTGCCGGGTTGCGGAACGGTTCAAAAATTGCCGTTGCAGTTGCTAGTTGCCCCAACAATCCTAAGTTTTCGATATGTTCTGGGACTGTGGCTTCATGAGTAAAGTAAACATCGATTTCTTGCACTTCGGAAGTGACATCGCGACCGATATTGACTGTTCCTAATGGAGACAGCATTTCTTCTAGGTATTCTTTGGCAAAGCGATCGTGAATTAATCGAGTCATTCGATTTTAGATTTTAGATTTTGGATTCACTGCATCAGTTAATTTTATCATGTTTTAAAGCGATATTTTAAATGTTAAATTAGGGCAAAATAGAAAGATATCACAAAATATAAATTACTTTTTTATCGCAATAACACTTCTAAAAATTGAGTATTTTAAAGATTAAACGCTATTCAATAAGAACATTAATTCTAAAAATTGCATAGTCCCGCGCCGGACACAGCAATGCCGTTTACCTACAGATATCGGATATAATTTAGAAGATTTAGTCCTAGTTTGCAGAATTGGTGTTGTGCAACAAGAATACCTGACAATCAAACAACTTACTGAAGCGGTAAAAGGCACAATTACGCCTCGGATGGTGCGGCATTATCACGCTTTGGGGCTGCTATCTCCTGCCGTGCGATCGACCTCTAACTACAGACTTTACACCCGCAGCGACGTGCAAAGACTTCAAAGAATAGTCGCACTCAAGCAACAAGGCTTTCAACTGTCTCACATCCGCAAATTGCTAGAAACTGATGCGGATGCTTCTCCTGACGCGCTGGTGGCGGCTTTGCAACAGCAATATCTGTCGGTAATTCAGCAGATTGTTCGCCTCCGAGAAACGGCTTGTGCACTGGAAGGATTGCTGGGGCGGGATCTTTCGTGTCAAGCGGTGCAAGCGGGCGCACTGGCGCAATTGAGGCTGTTGCAGGCGCAAACTGACGGGGAGTTGGGACAGTTGGAACAACTTTGGGAGGGTTGGGATGCGGGGGCGCACACTCACCCGGAGGCGTTTGGGGAGTCGTTGCAGCATTTGTTGCCGGATTTGAGCGATCGCTCGGAAATTGAGGTAGACTTGCTTTCTAAACTGGTGTTAGCTTGCGGTGATTGTTCGCTGCTGCCGTTTGTGAAGTTGAGCTCCACGGCGATTAAATCGGCGCGGGAAGCTTTGAAAAATCAATGTCAAATTGTGGCTGATGTGCCGCCTGTGTTTGCGGCTTTGGATAACACAAGATTGGCGCATTTGGGAATAAGTATTGCAACTTTAATTGACGATCCGCACATCAATGCTGCGGCGGAAGCTGAACAGGAATTTTGGGCTGAGCGTGAGTGGTTTGAAAAGTTGTTGAAATTGGAAAAAAAATGTATATTGGTGATAGGATATGCGCCGTCTGTGCTGATGGCGGTGTGTGAGGCGATCGAAAACGGGCAACTGCAACCGGCTTTGGTGATTGGAATGCCGATCGGGTTTAGTCATTCTCCGGTGGCGAAACGGCGGTTAGTGCGATCGGGCGTTCCTTATATTACGACGGTGGGAACTTTTGGCGGTGGCTTATTGGCGGCGGTGGCTTTAAATGCTTTGGTTGAGTCTTTGATTGAAAAGCCGAATTGCCACTGTCATCTGAAGTGAAGATGGGATTTAGATTAGACATTCCCGGACGCATTTATGCCAAAAAAACCGGGTTTTTACCTAATCTGCGGGGGTGCGATCGATTCCTGCAATTATCTGCGTTTATCGGCCTGAAATCTGCGGTTTTTGTATCTATCCCGTGACTTATAGAAGAGGTCAATATACTCGTGATGGGCCATACAAACACCATTAAATCAAATCACCACTTCCCCAACGCCCCCCAAACAGCACCCGAAACCACACCCCAAATCGCCCCCAAACCAGCCCCCACGATCGCCCCCGCGACAGGCGCAAACTGCATCGGCACCCCAGCCCCCAAAGCCGGAAACATCGCAGACACCCCCGCCCCCAACACAGCACCCGCAAAAGTCCCCAAAAAACTGCCCCAAATCGCCCCCAAAGTTCCACCCCTCCAACCCGAAGGCTGAAACGACACCGGCAGCTTCGGCGAAAACCCGCAAACACCCAACAAACTACCAGAAACCACACCCCCAACAGCACCCACACCCGCCGCCACGATCGCCACAGCCAGCAACAAACTCGCAAACTCGTTCACCGATCGCACCGGCCCGCTATATTGCTGCCAAACCACCAGGCCAGCCCCCAACAAAATACCAGCCACAGTACCCGCAAACGCTCCCCAAACCGCTCCCAAATACGCTCCCCGCCGGCCCCACGTCCTCCCGACAGGCATCGCCAGAGGAGGCTTGCAAACAGTCCAAACAAAGCCCCACACCATACCAACCCCCGCACCGGACAAAATCCCCTGCCCGATCGCCGGATTTTCACTCATCACCCCAAACACCGCACCGCCGATCGCAGCCAAAAAGAAAGCCCCCCACAGAGTCCCCACCAAAACCCCTCCCCACTTCCGCCAAATCTGGTTCGGCGGCAAAGTAAAAATCCCCCAAATCATCCCAAAAAAACTTCCCCAAATCGAACCGACAAAAATCGCCCCCAAAATCGCGCCGCCGCCCTGGGCCACAGCCGAAAAAACCCCCGCCGCCGCCGCCAAACACAAAGTACCCCAAACACCACCCCAAGCCGCATCCCGAACAATACGCTCCAAATTGCCCACCGGAGCCCTCGCCGCAGGAGTCCGACTCCGAGAAGACATCGGCATCGGTAACAGTGGCACTGCGTACTGGCCTAGTTGGCGCGGCAGCCCCGTTGAGGAGTATTGACGGCGCGGTGCGGTGTCCCTCACAGGCGCTGTGGGTTGGGGCTTTTTACGCTTGGTTTTGGCGGGCTGCAAGTGCAATCCGTTGTTGACTGCTTGTCGCGAAGGAAACGGATCGCGGCCTTTGAGGAGTTTTGCCCGATCGCACCAAGGACACCGACTCAAATGATTTCCGTATTTATGCTGAGTGTTTTTGCTGCAAGTAATTAGAGAATCTTCCGCTTCCCGAATCGCATTCACCCAAGTTTTCGCATCCGGGCGCGCCGCCGGATTGAGGTGTCCTTCCTCAAAACAGCGGATAAACATCTGCCGCAGCCTGGGCGGCAGCATATCGAAGGGCGGCGCTGCGGGCATCGGGCGGTAGGGTATCCGTTTGGTACCGTTGGGGAAATGGCCCGATCGAATTCTCGCTTCCAAAGGCGGCGGTTCATCGCTACCGAGATAAACCCCCGAAAACGGGTGCGTACCTTCCATCAGCAATTGAAAAATTAGCACCGCTAAACCGAACAAATCGTGCTCTGGAGCTCGATCGATATCCCGAAAAGTCTGTCCCTGCAATTCCGGCGGGGTAAACTCCGGTTTCCCCACGGGACACCGATAAACGTAACCCGTATAAGGATCGCGCACTTGAAACGAATCGGTGTCTACCAGCGTTACCAAAGCTGTATCCGTCACCAAAATGTTCGACTCGTTCACATCGCCTATGACGTAACCCCTGACGTGGAGGGCGTTTACCGCCGAGGCGAGATTTCGGGCGGTGCGGTGGAGGTAAAGATAGCTAAATAGCGGTTTTTGTTCGCGCCTGGTTTTGGGAGTGTAGAAAGTGTGTATTGGCATCACTTTCTTGACGCGCGGCATCACAAAACCGACGATTTTTTCGCGCCCGCCGACAGTATGCAGCAAATCGACTGGCCAAGCTATTGAGGCGTGTCCCGGTTCGGCGATCGGCGCATCCGGCGGCATACTGAACATGACTGTGAGTTTGTCGCCGTCTTCGTCTGTCGGTTTGTGGTAGATTTTTGCTACTAGGGATGGATCTTGGGCGATCGGGTAGATGCGACCTTCACCGCCGCTGGCGATCGCGCTGTTGCTGTCGATCGCAATCAGTTGTCCGCTAAATTGGCGCTGCAACTGCATAGAATTCCGTTAGGGGATAGAGGATTTGGAAGTTAACAGCACTCAATACATTTGACCTGTCAAACAACCATTATAGGGTTCGATCGTTCGGACTTTAGTCCTCTCTTATTTGATGCGGACTGAAGTCCTCAGTACAAACCAATTTTATTGTGGTTGTTCGTGGGAAGGGTGTCTCGCCCCTCCCATGCAAATTAGACGTGAATCAGCTTCAAATCCACGGACAATAACATCTTATCCTCAATTTTTTGTTTAACGGCGGGTGTCACCTGACAATTATCGGTGTTGAGGCATTCCACCAGCAAGTTGTAGGCGTAGTAATACTGTTTCAGCAAGGTTTGTTGTTGGGGGCCAAAATCTAAATTGTAGCCGATCGCGCTCTTAAATTTTGCCAGCCAACTATTGCCGCATTCTTTCCGCCACTTTTTCCAATTTTGCAAATCTGGCATCTGATGCTGAAATTGTTGCAGCAGTTGTTTGAGTTCCGGTTCAATATTCAGCCCCAATATTCCCACCAATACACCAGTCAAATCCTCGTCAAATTCCAGTTTTCCCATCCCGAAATACTCCGCAAATTCTACATTTTTGCCTGCTTTTGCCAAAGAATTTCGCAACTTGCAAACTTTCGATTTATCAAAATCGAGACTTGGTTCGAGGACGCGAGTTAAAGTCAAATCTAAGACACAAACCAAGGCCACATAAAAGGCCCGAATTTCCCCTTTATTGAAATTATTTTCCACTGACACCGACTTCTGATTGGCCCAGATTAGCAACTGCTGCAAGGTTTGATCTTTAGCTGCCATACTGTCAATTTTTTCTTGCATTAGCAGCACAAGTTCGTCAGCAGGTTGCAAAATTTCTGCGACTCTCAAAAATTCATTTCTCCACTTTTTGTCTGCAATCCGGCTGACAAATTCTGGTAGCGATTCCGGGTTGGCACTGTCAATCAGATATTCTGGTTGAGTGTCGGTTTCCTCTATTAGTTCGTCAACTGCGGTTTTGATAAAGTTATCCACCAACCAGTCGCGGGTACGCGAGAAATTGCTGTTCAATTCCAAGTAATGACTGCCTAATTTTGCCTTAAAGTCTTTGGGGAAAATCTCTTTGGCGGCTAACAGATTTTTCCAGCGAGTTAGCTGGCTGCTGTTGCGTTCGGGAAAGCGGTTGTACAGATAGTCGATCGCGATCGCCTCTAGAATCGCCGCACCCAGGATTTCCCGCCGTTTTAGTTCGTTCTCTGGCGCACTTTCCGGCCGCTGAGTTAGGTCGATATGCTGGCTGAGAGTTGTTTCGACCGATCGTTCAATCAGCCATTTACCCGCACGGTAAAAATTGCGATCGAACTCCAAGTAAATCGCCCCAAACAATGCCTCAAAAGTCTGAGACAAAAAATTATTATACTCGCCATTGTCTGTTTCTTTCCAGTTACCGACAGGCCGACCAAATTCGCTCAATTTTAAATTTTGTGCTAATTCGGCAATTTTTTTTTGGTCTGCTAAACGACTTTTTAGCGTTGCTATATAATCGCAGTTCAGATCGGGATAGGTGCGGTACAGGTAGTCGGTAACAACAGCATCAAAAATCGCTCCGCCTAGGAGTGACAGCCGTTGCTGCTTCACCTCTTTCCCCGTTTGGCGATCGCACTTGTTGCCTAGCTGCCAGCGGCTAGTCAAGGCAATTTCCAGCAGTTCGGTTTGCCCGAAGTCCTGCAGGTCGATCGCTGCTTTGACTGCTTCAACATCTACCTTTTGAATTTTTATCTGCTTTAATTCTTTTTCACATTCATCCCATTTTTCCAACCAATCACTGCCTGCATCTTCCACGTACAAATCAACAAAATCTACCCCGCGATCCATCCAATCATCCTGCATTTTCCTGGCTGCTTCCAGTTCTTCCAAGACTTTTTGCAAGTTGCTTTCAACGGTGCTTGTACCTTGTACTGTCATAGTATTGATTTTGATGTAATTTGATTTTATTTCCAACAATTTCACTGCGATACAATCAAATCTCTATCTTTCTTAGGGTGCAAATTAGGAACCTTACCGCTATTGATTGCTGCGGTAAATCTTCCCGTTGCTTAGCATTCGTATCGATCGCCTGTTGCCCTTCATGATGTCAACAATCGCTTAAAAACCTTTGTATTTTTCGTTTATACCCGAATCTCGATCCCCCTCAATCCCCCTTAAGTGGAGGACGCAATAAAAAACTCTTGTCCCCCCGATAGATTGGAGGGGCCAGGGCGATCCAAGGCCTAATAATCAAACAGCAGACCCATACTAAGTTTGACATTAAATTGACAGCTATGCCTGTGGCCGCAGTCTGGCAGAATACCCCTCCCGGAAACAGAAAATGGGAGGAAAAATCTTGGCGCAGTCTTCCCGGACAAGAGAAGCGAACTGAGGCTTAGATTTTGACCGTCTAGAGTTGTGGAATATATGAGGCAATTCAAAATTTCTTCTTCACCGAGTTTTTAGGAGTCGAACTATTCTCAGCAGCAGATTTGGTAGATTTACGGGAACTTCAGGTAACGACCTGGGGGCAAATTATCACTATTATATAATGCAATGTTAACTAACTGGTTCAGGAAATTTGCATCGTTCCTATCATAACTTAAAAATAATCCTCTGTCAATCCCCCAATCTTGAAGAGTTTGTTGCCATTTTTGATATTTTTGTTCGGAAAACTCATCAGAAAGAGTAGTGACTTGAATGCAGAGGGGCTGCTGTTGGCGGTTGCTAACGATCGAATCAGTTGCCATAGAAAGATCGGCAACATAGCGATACAAAAAACTGCCTTGGCGTTCCACAATCCGGGATGCGATCGCCCGAATCACTATATCGTCAGCCGGAGCGAATTCACCAGCCTTGAGTTTTTGTTTCCAGATGTAAAATTTGCGATCGTTTTCGTTCAGCCATTTAGGAAATAAATAGCCGTACCAATACCTTTCTCCCGGAGTCATTAACTCAAACGCCGCTTGTTTTTCTATTTCCGAAGGTAGAGATTGAACCGCCAGCCAAACCTGAGAATCTCGGATAAGCTGCAGCAAAAAAGCCATCACAAATTTCTTAGCAGTTAGCGAACCGGGTTTAAGATCCTTTACCCAGCGATTGATTTCCTCCAATCTTCTCGCCAAACTCGGATCTATTCGATCTGCTGCGCTAATTAGGGAGTTGAGCTTATCCTTAATATCTTGTGCTTGCAAGTGACGACCTACTGTACAGATTAAACCAGAATTGTTTACACCTCGATTTTATTATAGAACAGCGCCAAATTTTCATATCTCGTTAGACATCTCGAACAATTGTTGTGGGGTAGGTATCCTGACAGCCCTTAACTTGATTTTTAGGAGATGTCTATTTAATAGTTGCTGCCGATTCCCGCAGGCGCAGGTACAATAAAATTCCAAAAACATTTGTCAACGGTGCAACTAAAAAGACAGTTGCATTACCCGCGAGATTAGATGCTAGGGATATTCCTGTCGGATCAATTAATATGGTTATCAATAGTCCTGGGATAAAATACACAAATGACACCAAGCAGCTCGATCGAAATAGCAACCACTCGCGTCCTTTAGTTAATTGCCAACTGCTGTTAAGACTGTCCACATCCGCGCAGTTGTCAATGACGGTAGCGCAAGGTGCAAATAGTAAGCGACAGGCTAAATAAACTCCTGGAATTATTAGTGCAATGGAGCCTGCAAAAACCATCACCGCCGACTTACCAAAAACCAATATGAGGGGCAACAACCTCCTGTTTGCTTGTTGGAAAGCCTCGTTCACAGTTACTTGATTCCCTGTGAAACTTCTGTAAAGGTAGAAAATCAAGGCTCCCCTCACTAAAGGAATTAAAACACATAAGTAGATAATATTCAAAGCAACACTTGTTGAACCTAGTTTTCCTGAAAGTTTCAGCACGCTAAATATGAACAGGGGAGAGCCGATAATCAAGTGGGGAACGTATATAGTTCCCATACTAGCAAATGCTTCTCGTAACAAACTTCTGGCACTAATTAGTGGAGCAGTCATATTTTTTATCTGGCTTTTTTTAAGTAGATTTGAATATGTTAGACATCACCAGAAAGACTTGCTAACAATAATGTTAAGTCATCATCGGTGCGTTGGGAAACTCTGGGCGATCGCAAAAATGACTCTAACTGCTCTTTTGCATCCGACTCTTCCTTCGGTTCGCCCGAAAACCGAAACAACGGCGTAAAAAACGGCTTGTGGGGCGTACCTTCGGGGATTTTGAGAGCTAGCATTTGCAAGCCGTCGGAAAACACGGCCAAGTGCCGCAGCGGTTGCCGCATTACCTGAAATTGCGCTGTTTCGATCGCATTTGGCGAAACCAAAAAGATGGTTTCGTTGATATATTCGCCGCAAGGGGGTACTGTCAGGGCGATCGCATTTCCCTCACTATCGCCCGCAACCGCCGCACCATCACCAATTTGAGCAACTGCGATTAATTCCGGTGTCGCCACAACCGCAATTAAAGTGCAAGCCAAATCCCTCGCCGGCACTTCCCGCACAGCCGCTTCTGCTTCCACCTGCGCCCGCGCGACTTGCAGAGAAGCTGTCAAAAATACCTGCCATTCGCCGTCATTCTCAGGCTGCAAATCCTGTTGACAAATCATTTCGACAACCGCTTCTACAGCAATTTTTGCCCCAACTTCTGCCAGTGCAGCCGAGCCCGCGCCGTCAGCAACTGCTGCTACCAAAACACCGTTGGCCAAGACGCGCCAGCAGTGGGCATCTTGACAGGGCTGCGATCGTTTTTCGTGGCTAGTACCCGTCACGGATGCCGCTACAACTTGCCAATTACTCAATAGTTCAGATTCGTTAGTCATCAGTCATTAGTTATTAGTCTGTGGTCATTAGTCAACAGTCATTAGTCAACAGTTATTGGTTATTGGTTATTGGTTGTTGGTTGTTAGTTGTGGGTTTTGGTTGTTGGTTATTGGTTATTAGTTGTTAGTTATTGGTTATTGGCTATGAGAATCAAGCAGCAATTTAGATTGAACTATTCCATAAAAGAATCAAAAAAAATCCTGAGTTCGGATCTCTGCTTTACAATCTGTCTCATCAATTATTAGTTTGTGTTCATTTTGTAGAGAGATTCCTTAAGAATCTATTACTATTATTAACTAATGAGCCCTAACAACTAACAATCAACAACTAACAACTAACAATCAACAACTAACAACTAACAACCAACAACCAACAACTAACAACTAACAACTAACAACTAACAACTAACTAAACAGTTCCCCATCCGGGCGGCGGCAGTGCTACCTGTTCGTCAATTTTTGAGTGAGAAACTCTCTGCATACTAGCCGACAGCCAAATGAACATCTCTCGAAAGTCTAATCCTTTCAATTTTACAGGAGTGCGATCGACAATTTCTGCGAGACGGGAGATATTAGCACCTTCAACTCCGACAGCAAAAAATGCCACGCGCTTGTTCGTTTCTTCCTCTTTAATTCGCTGTGCTGCTATTTCCACAACATCATCTGATTCGCCTTGAGGTTCGCCGTCGGTAATCATAAATACCCACGGGCGGTAGTAAGTGATGCCGTTGTTGCGGTATTCGGATTTGCGGGCGGCAATGGTATCTAGTGCGAGCTGAATGCCCGCGCCCATGTGGGTTTGTCCTTGGGCTGTCAGCAGCGGTGTCTCGAACTGGTCGGCGGTCACGAAGTCTTGCACGACTTTGATATTATTGTCAAAGGAAATAATCGCGACTTCAACTCGCTTTTTAGCTAGTTCGTCTTTAATTAGGTCATTCCTAAAAACTTCCAGCCCCTCATTCAAGGCATCTATGGCTGCGCCTTGCATGGAGCCGGAGGTGTCCAGCAGCAAAACGCAGGGACAGCGCGGCTCTGGGTTTTCGGCAAATTCAACAGCTTCGTCTAGTCTCATGGTTCGGGGTTGACCTTGGAGTGGCTTGATTTCTAGGTTTGTTACTTTCTACCCTAGCCAGTAGGTGACATATTTAACTCAATCTGCCGGCTGGCGATCGTATTTTACCATTTACCTGAATCGATTTGAGATTTTTGATTGTATATTTTTGATTGTAGAATTGGATATCTGCGATCAAAAAAACAAATTCATTCCTGCCTGTGGTAATGTAGACTAATAGTATTACTGCAAAATAAGGATAAATCTTATGATTGCAACAGTCACGAAAAAATTAACCTTTGACCAATTCCTTGTAGAATGTCCAGAAGATGGACGCTATGAACTGGTCAATGGAGAAATTGTAGAAATGAATTCCACCAGAAATCATGATGATGTTGCTAATGTCTTGTTATTTGACTTCAACGATGAAATTCGGCGATTGAATTTGAATTATGTGGTCAACAATACAGCCGTTATCAAAACTGTAAGTAAAGCCGGTGTTGAACAAGGGCGGAGACCGGATGTCAGCGTAATCGAGATCGATTTATGGCGATCGAACCGTTCTGCTTATGCTGCGTTGCGGGAACCAATTCAATTGGCGGTGGAGGTAACATCAACAAATTGGGATGACGATTATATCGACAAACTGGACGAGTACCAGCGCCTCGGAATTCCTGAGTATTGGATTGTCGATTACTTAGCAATTGGTAGTAGGGAATTTCTGGGAAATCCCAAAGTTCCAACTGTATTTGTTCACCTTTTGGATGCAGAGGGCAACTATCAAAGAAGTGCGTTCAAAGGCAGCGAACGAATTGTATCGCGGACTTTTCCTGAATTAACGCTGACAGCAGAAGAGGTGATGAACGTTTAAATTGGTTTCCTCTAGATAGCCCGATCGCCAATCTATACAAAATTACTGAAAATATGAAATCTGTTTCTGAAAAAAAAGCTATTAGTGCTTGGGACTACAAACCTTGGTGGTGTCAGCCTTGGTCGATTCTTTTGACTGGCACGAGTCTGATTGGCGGTAGTTGGTTTGTGTTAAAAACTGTTTGGATAACTGTTTTAGTCGCGATTCCTTTATTGGCTTGGATGGGGTTTTTCTTGTTGGTTTGGCCGAAGTTGATGGTGTCTAGCGGTGCTTTAGATTCTCATTCAGATTAGGTTTTGGTAGTGCGCTGTTTGTGGGTGCGCCCATAATTACACTAAATTTATAGCAAAGTCTCGATCCCCCTAAATCCCCCTTAAAAAGGGGGAATTTGAGCCTTTCCTATCTCCCCTTCAATCAGAGAGAATTTGAGCATTTCTTGTCTCCCCTTAAGAAGGGGGCGCCAGGGAGATCGATGGCCTAACGATCGAACAGTGTTTCGCGCCCTACAATAACTCTACGCTTGCGGGTAATAGTCTTGAATTGCTTTCACTTTCATCGGGTTGGATTTGAGCGATCGAATTCCCGCTGCTGTGGCTTTGGCACCGGCGATTGTGGTAATAATCGGGATTTTGTAACTCAAAGCTGTGCGGCGGATAAAGGTTCCGTCGGCGCGGGATTCTTCGCCGGAAGGTGTGGTGATAATTAGTTGGATTTTTTCATTTTTGATCGAATCCAACAAATTTGGCCGCCCTTCGTGCAGTTTCAATTCCAAATATACATCTAAACCTTGCTCTCGCAAAACTTTGCGCGTTCCGTGAGTTGCTACTACTTTGAAACCTAATTCTAAGAATTCCTTCACAACCGGTACCACTGCTAGTTTATCGCGATCGCACATTGAAACCAGCACGACTCCGAATAACGGCATCACTTGTCCCGCACCGAGTTGAGCTTTGGCATATGCTTTGCCAAAATCTGTGTCAATCCCCATGACTTCGCCAGTCGATCGCATTTCTGGCCCTAACAAAGTATCAGTTCCCGGAAACTTAGCAAACGGTAGCACCGCCTCTTTCACAGAAACGTGAATTGGTACGATCTCTTTAGTAAAACCTAAAGCTTCTAGAGTTTGGCCGGACATGACTCGCGATGCGATTTTTGCTAGGGGAACTCCGATCGCTTTTGACACAAAAGGTACTGTGCGAGAAGCCCGTGGATTAGCTTCTAAAATGAAAACTTCTTCGCCTTGGACAGCAAATTGAATGTTCATCAACCCGATCACTTTCAGGGCTTTTGCTAGTTCCACTGTCTGGCGGCGAATTGTTTCTACCGCTTTCTCAGAAAGGGTTTGGTAAGGGATGGAACAAGCCGAGTCGCCGGAGTGGATTCCCGCTTCTTCGATGTGTTCCATAATACCGCCGATCGTCACATTGCCGGTCATATCGGCGATCGCATCTACATCTACCTCGATCGCATTTTCCAAGAACTTGTCAATTAAAATCGGATGCTCCGGTTCTACCAGCACCGCGTAGGTCATGTAACGTTCCAATTCCGTATCGGAATAAACAATTTCCATTGCTCGCCCGCCCAACACGTAACTCGGCCGCACCACCACCGGATAACCGATGCGTTGAGCGACGATTAAAGCATCCTCAAAACTGCGCGCCAAACCGTTAGCCGCTTGCTGAATATCCAACTGTCGCAGAATTTTTTCAAATCGCTCCCTATCTTCAGCAGTATCGATAGAATCCGGCGAAGTCCCCCAAATTTTTGTTTGTACGTCGGGATGATTTTCGAGAGCTTTTTGTAAAGGAATCGCCAATTTTAACGGCGTTTGTCCGCCAAATTGAATGATTACTCCTTCGGGATTTTCCGCCTCAATAATATTAAGAACATCCTCTTTAGTTAGCGGTTCAAAATACAGGCGATCGCTCGTATCGTAATCTGTAGAAACTGTCTCCGGGTTCGAGTTGACCATAATTGTCTCAAACCCGTCCTCGCCTAGGGAATAAGCAGCGTGACAGCAACAGTAATCAAACTCAATTCCCTGTCCGATGCGGTTCGGCCCGCCGCCTAAAATCATCACTTTTCGCTTAGTAGAAGGCAAAACTTCCGACTCCGGTGCGAGACTGTGACCGACAGGTGAAATTTTCTTTTCTTCATCGCCCTGTTCCCAAATTGCCGCTCCCGCTTCGTAGGTGGAATAGTAATAAGGTGTGAATGCTTCAAATTCCGCGGCGCAGGTATCGACTGTTTTGTAAATCGGCACTACGCCCAATTCTTTGCGGTAGGCGCGGACTTGATCTTCCGATGTTTTGGTGGCGTAAGCAATTTGGCGATCGCTAAATCCCAACTGCTTTACTTCAAACATTGTCTCTTTTGTCAACTGCTTGAGCGTTGTTCGTTTCAAGAACTTCTCTGCTTCCAACAATTCCTGCATTTTATCCAAAAACCAGGGATCGATTGCTGTGAGTTCAAAGATATCTTCCACCGACATTCCCATCATCATCCCGTGGCGAACTGTAAAAATGCGATCGGGATTTGGTGTCCGCAATCCGGCGCGAATTTGTTCCAAACTCGGCAATTTTTCCGGTTTGTCGCACCCGAAGCCTGCGCGGCCGGTTTCTAGTCCCCGCAGCGCTTTTTGGAAAGATTCGTTGAAGCTGCGCCCGATCGCCATTACCTCTCCCACTGACTTCATTTGCGTTGTCAGAGTCGGTTCCGAACCGGGGAATTTTTCAAAAGCAAATCGGGGAATTTTCGTCACTACGTAGTCAATTGTCGGCTCAAAAGACGCGGGAGTTTTCTTGGTAATATCGTTGGAAATTTCGTCTAAGGTGTAACCTACGGCTAATTTTGCAGCCATTTTGGCGATCGGGAAACCGGTTGCTTTTGAGGCCAAGGCGGAGGAACGGGAAACCCGGGGGTTCATTTCAATGACGATGAAATCTCCGTTGACTGGATTGACGGCAAATTGAATGTTAGAACCGCCAGTTTCAACTCCGATTTCGCGGATAATTTTAATCGAAGCATCCCGCAGGCGCTGATATTCTTTGTCGGTGAGAGTTTGAGCCGGTGCGACGGTGATTGAATCGCCAGTGTGCACGCCCATCGGGTCGAGATTTTCGATCGAGCAAATAATCACTACATTATCTGCCAAATCCCGCATCACTTCCAGTTCGTACTCTTTCCAACCGATCAAAGATTGTTCGATCAAAATTTGCGACACCGGACTCGCATCAATACCACCTTGGGCCATTTCTTCAAACTCTTCTTGATTGTAAGAAATGCCGCCTCCCGTGCCGCCCATTGTAAAAGCCGGACGGATAATTAACGGATAACTGCCGATTTGGTGGCCGATTGCTTTGGCTTCGTCGAGATTGTTGGCAATTCCCGAAGGACAAACTGCGACACCGATTCGCGCCATCGCTTCCTTAAATAACAGCCTGTCTTCTGCCATTTCAATGGCTGGCAATTTAGCACCAATTAACTCGACGCTGTATTTTTCCAAAACGCCATTTTTAGCGACGGCAACGGCTAAATTTAGTGCAGTTTGACCGCCCATTGTCGGTAAAATTGCTTGGGGTCTTTCTTGGGCGATGATTTGTTCTAGGATGGCTGGGGTTAGAGGTTCGATGTAAATGCGATCGGCCGTTTCGGGATCGGTCATAATTGTGGCCGGGTTGGAATTCACCAACACTACTTCATAACCTTCTTCTCGCAAAGCTTTGCAAGCTTGCGTCCCCGAATAGTCAAATTCGCACGCTTGGCCAATGACAATTGGGCCGGAACCAATGAGAAGAATCTTTTTTAAGTCTTGGCGACGGGGCATAGGTTCGTAATTGGTAATTGGACGAGATTGAGGATACATTTGATATTTTGCATCGCTCTTAGAAACAGGCTTTTTGAGCTGTTCCACCAAAAGCTTACTCAAAACAGCGCAAGTTTTGTTGTTAATTTGAAATTGTGCACCATTATCAGCATTTTGGAAGCGGAACCTCGCGACTGCGGTTGGCTGATACTGCCAGCTAACGAGAAATATTGATGGGAAAATGGTGCAGTCGATCGCTAAATCCAGACTATTTTAAGTGTTGCGGTCGAATCGTGTTCTAAAATACACAATCGGTTTCTGGTGCGAGATCGATCGCGCGAGTTGCGCCAGCAGGGCTAGTCAGAAACCAGGTTTCGGTGTGCAAGGCGTCCTGAATTATTAAATTTTGCTGACACCTTAATCGGCGCAGCCTACAAATTTCACCGATGCTAGTAGGGTGTGGGGGCGCACCGCTATCACTCTCCAGGTACACAGTCAATCGGTATGCGGGCGCACCCTACCAGTTTGCCATCTCTCTAGCCTCGCCCGCGACTTGTACCGCGCAACCGAAGCAAGGAAGCCGCCGCCAGCCGTCTCCTCTGGCTCCATCGAATCTGCTTAGATCGGGGAATGCGCCGAGTAAGAGGTAAAATATAAAATCGTTCCCAAAGCTTGAAATCCAAAATCTCAAACACAGATATGCCTAGAACTCCTAGCGAATATTCAGTGCACCTGCTGCTTGAGGGCGGCCACCGCGAAGAAATCCGTTTTGCAACCCTGCAAGATTTTCAACAGTGGTATAAAACTCTGGTTCCCAAACAAGATTCGTCAGAATTTGTCAATGTCCCGATCAAAAATATTCAAGGCGAATACATGGTAATTCGGCCTAGCAGCATTCTCGGAATTCGGGTAGAACCGCTATTTAGTTCTAGTATCGAACGATACGAGGAATAAGCAAAATTATTAAATGATTGGGGAAAATTGGAAATTGATCAAGATTGTTCGCTATCAATTATTGACGATCGCGTGTTGTATTTTGGCGATCGCTTTTTCGGTGCCCGCCGTTGCAGTTCCGTCGCTGCAACCAGTTAGTATAAATCAATTGCAGGCGACCGAGTTGGAGTCGATCGGGCTTGACGCTCAAATCTGGGGCGAAAATGGCCAACCGGGCGATCGCCAATTGCTGTTAAGGTCGATCGACAACAGCCTCCGCTATCTCAATACATCAGCCGCCGCCAGTGCTTACAGCCGCTACCCAGTTTCGGGAATTACGCGCGATCGAGTCCGCCGTTCCCTCGATCGGTTCCGCCAATTAGTAGTCAGTTCCACTACACCAGCACAACTCCAAGAATCTGTCAAGCGAGAATTTGTTTTTTACAAATCGATCGGCAAAGACGGCAAAGGAACAGTGGCATTTACCGGTTATTTCGAGCCGACTTATGCAGCATCTCGCACGCCTAATTCCGAATACCGTTATCCCCTGTACCGAGTGCCGCCAAACCTCGGTTCTTGGTCGAAACCTCACCCGACTAGATTGGAATTGGAAGGTGCAGATGCTTTGCAGGGAAGCAAAGGATTGCTGCGGGGATTAGAATTAGTTTGGTTGCGCGATCGATTCCAAGCATTTCTCGTGCAAGTCCAAGGTTCCGCAAGATTGCAGCTAGCAGAAGGCGGCGAGATGACAGTCGGTTTCGCAGGTAAAACCAGTCGCAATTATACAGGAGTAGGGCGAGAATTAGTTAAGGACGGCAAGTTTACTTTAGAGGAGTTAACATTGCCGAAACTAACCGCATATTTCACCAGTTTTCCGGCAGAGATGGACAAGTATTTGCCGAAAAATCAAAGCTTTGTGTTCTTCCGGGACACTAACGGAGCACTGCCGACTGGCAGCATCGGAGTGCCGGTAACTGCCGAAAGATCGATCGCCACAGATAAAGCTTTAATGCCCCCCGGCGCGCTAGCATTAATTAGCACCAAATTGCCTTATCCCAATGCGGCGGGAAAACTCGAACAAAATGCCGTGAATCGGTATGTTTTGGATCAGGATACCGGCGGTGCAATTAAAGGCGCGGGGAGAGTTGATGTATTTATGGGAACCGGAAATTTGGCGGGCGATCGCGCGGGTTATATCAACTCAACAGGAGAACTGTATTATCCGCTTTTAAAGTAGATTAATTCGGCTTTCGTGCGTAATTGCGATCGTTCCTCCCGATGCTAACAAAAAACCCGGTTTCTGACTGCGCCGCGCGAGGCAAAAACCCAAGAAACCGGGTTTTTCACGAATTTTTCCGCCTGTCACGAATCTTGATTGCTCGTTATATCAAATCCTCTCTTCATCGGAATAGTAAATTCACTGTTGACTGTTAACAGTTAACATCATGAGGAGTGCAACCGGAATTTATATTACCAGACTCTGCCTGGTAATACAGAACCAGAGGCTTTACCTCCTTCTATCTCGCCACTTACATGAGAAAGGAGTGTAGGAAGTGGTTAAGTTATTAAGTTTTAGATCCTCAAACAGTCACGGACTTTTCTTTAAATACGTCACTTTATTATTTTCATCAATGCGTATGTATTGTAACCGTTGAAGATCCACGATAATTCTTTCTTGTTCAACCTCAGAAATACCACCTTGAAACTGAAACATAGCATGGATCGAATTCTGAAGGGTACTTCTTCTGGTTGGCTTTAACTTGATAATCCTTTCAAAAACATATTGAATTATATCAGAGTTATTTTGAATTGGTGAGGATTCTTTCCAATTCCCTGCAATTCGATGTTGGGGGTTTTGATTTTCCTCTTCTTTTCTGGCTAGCTGGATCAGCATTTGAGCTAAACGCAACTTCTCCCTGTATCCAAGCTGCTGACACAAGCCAGCGATCTCATCATAGTTCATGACCAATTTTGGTTTGTTAGCTTAATCAAGATCGGTCATATTTTACCATATCTAACCAGTTGCTTTTGCTTCGGGTAGATGGATTAAATTAAACTCGCCAATAAAACCTCCTGGGAGCATCTCAGTTGTGCATTTATAGTGCTGTCCTCGATCGCGAGTACAATACGCGATCGGGGACGCTCGCACGCTCAATAAAAGAACCCAGCGCCGTTTCCCTGCCGAAATCGCGTACCATTTAACCAACAATTAAGACAAAGCCGAGCAATTTTTGGGTTTTATTAATTCAATTTCCCACAGCAGCCGGCTGCTGGCGATTTCGCACTTCCAGATAAATCAACAAAGCATTGACATCAGCCGGATTAACCCCGCCAATTCTCGCAGCTTGGCCAATAGTCAGCGGCCGAATTTTAGTCAACTTTTCCCGCGACTCCTTCGAGAGAGTTGTAATTGCCATATAATCCAAATCCCCCGGCAGTTGACGGCGTTCGTGTTTGGCAATGTCATCAATTTGATTTTGCTGTCTTTGCAAATAACCGGAATATTTGAGGTCAATTTCTACAGCATTTTTCTCGGCTAATTCTAGACTGGAATCACCTAAATTGTAACGTTCCAAATCGACATAATGAAAACCGGGACGGCGCAGCAAATCAGCGAGAGTAATTGAACCTTTAATCGCTTGTTGAGTATCGGCCAAAATCTTCTTCCCCAGCTCGTCGTGTTCTTTGACGCGAGTCGAGTACAAACGGGCTTTTTCCGCGATAATATTAGCTTGTTTGCGCTCAAATAACTCCCAACGGCGATCGCAAATTAAACCGATTTCCCGTCCGAGCGGAGTCAAGCGTTGATCTGCATTGTCCGATCGCAATAATAACCGATATTCCGATCGCGAAGTCAGCATCCGGTAAGGTTCCCGCAAATCCTTCGTACACAAATCATCGATCAAAGTCCCGATATAACTTTGCTCGCGAGGAAACACAATCATCTCCTGATTTTTCGCGAATCTAGCCGCATTAATCCCCGCCACAATCCCCTGTGCCGCCGCCTCTTCATAGCCAGTCGTACCGTTCACCTGACCCGCGCAAAATAGCCCTTCAATCTTCTTAGTCATCAGCGTTGGAAAGCACTGAGTTGCCGGCAAATAATCGTACTCCACAGCATAAGCAGGGCGCATCATCTCGCACTTTTCCAAACCAGGAAGAGTCCGCAGCATTTGCAATTGCAAACTTTCCGGTAAACCAGTCGAAAAACCTTGGATATAAAGTTCAGGAATATCCCTACCTTCCGGTTCAATAAAAATCTGGTGGCTTTCCTTATCCGCAAACCGGACAATCTTATCTTCAATACTCGGACAATAGCGCGGCCCCTTCGCATCAACCCAGCCGCCGTAAACCGGAGAAAGGTGCAAATTGTCTCTAATTAACTGGTGAGTTTCTGGCGTAGTTCGAGTTAGGTAACAAGGCATTTGTTCCCGTTCCACCCAAACTTCAGGATCGAAACTAAACCAACGAACTTCTGCATCTCCCGGCTGCGGTTCCATGTTGGTGTAATCGAGAGTCCGCTTGTCAACTCTTGCCGGAGTTCCTGTTTTCAACCTGCCAGTTTCAAAGCCCAAACGGTTGAGAGTTTCTGTCAAACCGACGGCGGCAAATTCTCCGGCACGTCCGGCCGGCATCGACTTATTGCCAACCCAAATTGTGCCACCTAAAAAAGTTCCAGTGGTGAGAATTACGGCTTTGCATTCAAAGGCAACGCCGAAGTATGTTTCAACGCCGATAATTTCTTCATTTTTGCCCAAAACTAAGTCTGTAACCATCGCTTCGCGGACGGTCAAGTTCTCTTGATTTTCGACAATATTGTTCATCACGGCGGCGTATTCCCGCTTGTCTGTCTGTGCTCTGAGAGCCCAAACTGCGGGGCCTCTCGAAGCGTTGAGGACGCGCTTTTGCAGATAAGTGCGATCGGCCATTTTACCGATTTCGCCGCCCAAGGCATCCACTTCGTTAGTAAGTTGAGTTTTCGCGGGCCCGCCGACAGCCGGATTGCATGGTTGCCACGCAATTTTGTCGAGATTGAGGGTGAGTAAAAGCGTGCGACATCCGAGGCGAGAAGTGGCGAGGGCGGCTTCGCAGCCGGAGTGGCCGGCACCAACTACGATGATGTCGAAACTATCTTGGAATTGTACTGTGGTTTGTGCGGTCATTCGATTTTAGATTTTAGATTTTAGATTTTAAATTGAAGGATTAATTCCGTCTTGAGTCTGGGAAGTAATTAATCCGGGAGCTTGTTTAGTGGATACCATTATATAGTATAATTCAAAATATGTCGTCAAATACAGAGATCAGCAGCAGTTATACCAGCCATTTAAAGGAAATAGCGAAAATGGTAAATCAACTATTTTACGGTGACAATCTTGATGTCCTACGCAGACACATCAAAGACGAATCAGTAGATTTGTGCTACATTGACCCGCCTTTTAACTCAAAACGCAACTACAACCAAATTTACAACAATATTGGCAAGGAAGACCAAGCCCAAGCACAAGCTTTTATTGACACTTGGACTTGGGACAATTATGCCAATCAAGGTTTAGCTGAAATCTTGGAAAATTACCAAGGTAAATTTACATCACAAAGTATCGATCTAATCGCGGGTTTAACAAAGGTCTTGAGCAAAGGTAGTTTATTCGCATATTTGGTTCACATGACTTTGCGAGTAGCTGAAATTCATCGAGTCTTAAAACCTACTGGTAGCTTTTATCTACATTGCGATTCTACAGTTAGTCACTATTTAAAATTAGTATTAGATGCAATTTTTTGTCCCCAGGGGGGAGATTTTATCAATGAAATTGTCTGGAAGCGGACAAATGCTCACAGCGATACTAAACAAGGCCGCAAAGCCTACGGAAATATTACTGATGTGATTTTATACTATAGTAAAAGTAAAGATTATAAATTTAATACTCAATTTCTAGCCTACACTCAAGACTATGTAACAAGCTTTTATAAACATACTGATGCTGATGGGCGACGGTATCAACTTGACAACCTGACTGGTCCTGGCGGTGAAGCAAAAGGCAATCCTTACTATGAAGTTATGGGCGTTAAGCGTTACTGGCGTTACAGTCAGGAAAACATGAATCAGTTAATTGCTGAAGGGCGAGTAATTCAGACTAAACCGGGAACAGTACCACGATACAAACGCTATCTGGATGAAATGTCAGGTACGCCATTGCAGAATATTTGGGATGATATCAAACCCATTCAGTCACAGTCAGCAGAAAGACTTGGCTATCCCACACAAAAGCCTTTAGCTATTTTAGAGAGAATTATTCAAGTTAGCAGCGATGAAGGTGATGTAGTTTTAGATGCTTATTGCGGTTGCGGTACTACCGTCTGCGCCTCTCAACGCCTCAACCGCCAATGGATCGGAATTGACATTACTTATCAAAGTATTAGTTTGATTCTCAAACGCCTTGAGGATTCTTTTGGGAAAGGTGTACTTGAACAACTTAAGTTAAATGGCATTCCTAAAGACATGGAAGCAGCAGTTGCCCTTGCTAACAAAAAAGACGATCGCACTCGCAAAGAATTTGAAAAATGGGCTGTGCTTACCTATACTAATAATCGGGCAACTATTAACGCCAAGAAAGGTGCAGATAAGGGAATAGATGGCATTGCTTACTTTCAAGGTGACAAAGATGAACCAGAAAAGATTATCGTGCAAGTCAAGTCAGGGAAGGTGCAATCAGGAGACATCCGTGATTTGCAAGGAACAATTACCCTCGAACAAGCGGCGCTTGGCATTTTTATCAGTTTAAAAGACCCAACTAAGGACATGATTAAAACTGCCAAATCAGCCGGAATATATCAAAGCAAATATATGAATCAAAGTTCCGATAAAATACAAATTGTTACTATTAGGGAAATGTTAGAACAGAAAAAAAGGCTCGATGTTCGCCTGAGTTTTGAAGTAGTGAAGTCAGCCGAAAAACAAATGGAAGTTAAATCGAAACAGTTAGAACTAGACATTTAGAAAATAGTGATAGAGGAGTTACGGACTGTGCTGCTGCAAAGCTTTGAGATTCTTCGTTTCACTCAGAATGACAGAATTATGTCTAAATGAGTCCAGGACTACTATTCTCTTCACTCCTCTTCTCTACTCTTCCTTCGTGGCCTTCGCGTCTTCGCGGTTCAACAATTCCCTACTGTGGCAATTTTGCGCTATGTTAGACAACAAAATCTCAAGCGTACACAAGTGAAATATTTTTTCTTATCCGACGGCTGGAAAGTCGGGCGCGTCTGGGGGGTTGGTGGCGAGTGGACAGCCGCCGCCTGGAGACGACAGCCGGATATCCAACAGCTCAACCTCTGTCTTTCGGATCGAAATGAAAAAATGTGGCTCTACCGCGTAGAAGACGCTGTACTCATGGTAGAAGTCCAGCCCGGAACCCCTCTAGATCCGGCAGATCCAGGAAAAAATATTGGCAACGTCACCCTTACCAGACTCATCGATGCCGAGCAAGTTCTCGAACGCCTCGGGGCGATCGCCGCCCGCTGCTGGATCGATAGCCCACAATTAATGTAATGTCGAACATATTGCAATCGGTTCTAACACTCGATACACTTCTTTAAATAACTTTCATTTTTATACCTCCTCCTGTGAAGGTAGAAAGGATTCGGCAAAAGGCAGAATTTAAACCCCGGACATCACCGCTCGGGATGGAAAATCTGAATTTTCCGTCAAAATGACATCATCACTTACACCTTGGAGAACCGCAGTCAATGGGACTACCCTGGTATCGCGTACACACAGTCGTCTTAAATGACCCAGGCCGATTGATTTCTGTACACTTAATGCACACTGCCCTCGTGGCAGGTTGGGCCGGCTCGATGGCCCTTTACGAACTAGCAATTTTCGATCCCTCAGACCCAGTTCTGAACCCGATGTGGCGTCAAGGGATGTTCGTGCTGCCCTTCATGACTCGCTTGGGAGTCATCGGTTCTTGGAACGGTTGGAGCGTCACGGGCCAAGGTAACGTCGATCCTGGCTTCTGGTCTTTTGAAGGCGTTGCGATCGCTCACATCATCCTCTCGGGTTTACTGTTCTTAGCAGCAGTCTGGCACTGGGTATTCTGGGACTTGGAGCTCTTCAGAGACTCCCGCACCGGCGAACCCGCCCTCGACTTGCCAAAAATGTTTGGCATTCACCTGTTCCTCTCCGGCTTGCTCTGCTTCGGCTTCGGCGCATTTCACCTTTCGGGACTTTTCGGCCCAGGAATGTGGGTGTCCGACCCCTACGGCCTGACCGGTCACGTCCAGCCAGTGGCGCCTGCTTGGGGCCCTGAAGGCTTCGATCCGTTCAATCCGGGTGGCATCGTGGCTCACCACATTGCAGCGGGCGTAGTCGGCGTAATTGCCGGTTTGTTCCACTTGAGCGTGCGGCCGCCGGAACGTCTTTACAAAGCCCTGCGGATGGGGAATATCGAAACTGTACTTTCTAGCAGTATCGCTGCTGTGTTCTTTGCAGCTTTCGTGGTTGCGGGTACGATGTGGTACGGTTCTGCTGCTACTCCGATCGAACTTTTTGGCCCTACTCGCTATCAGTGGGACAGCAACTATTTCCAACAAGAAATCGATCGCAGAGCCCAAGCTAGCTTAGCCTCCGGCCAAAGCTTCCAACAAGCTTACGAGCAAATTCCCGAAAAATTGGCTTTCTACGACTACGTGGGCAACTCTCCGGCTAAAGGCGGTTTGTTCCGCGCTGGCCCGATGGTCAACGGTGACGGTATCGCCAAAACCTGGCTCGGCCATGCAGTATTTACTGACAGTGAAGGTCGGGTATTGTCGGTGCGCCGCCTCCCGAACTTCTTTGAAACTTTCCCAGTCGTTTTGACGGACAAAGATGGAGTCGTTCGCGCTGACATCCCCTTCCGCCGTGCTGAATCAAAATACAGCTTTGAACAAACAGGAGTTACTGTCAGCTTTTACGGTGGCGAATTTGACGGTCAAACCTTTAATAATCCTCTAGATGTGAAAAGGTTTGCTCTCGCCTCCCAAAAGGGTGAACTCTTTGAATTCGATCGCGAAACCTTGAAGTCTGACGGTGTTTACCGCACTTCGACTCGCGGTTGGTTCACTTTCGGACACGCTTGCTTTGCTTTGTTGTTCTTCTTCGGCCATATCTGGCACGGTTCTCGGACAATCTTCCGCGACGTGTTTGCTGGAGTTGAGGCTGACCTCGAAGAACAAGTCGAGTGGGGCTTGTTCCAAAAACTGGGCGACGTGACCACAAGAAGAGAAGAATCTATCTAGTTTTCGCCAGCCCCACGGGCACGCCGGAAACTTCCCCGGTACAAAAAACCCGGTTTCTTGAAGAAACCGGGTTTTTTTAGTTAAAAATAAAACCAGCAATTAAGATAAAATAAGACGGCAAGGGAAGATAGGGAAAATTTAACATGGAAAGCGTTGCTTACATTTTGATTCTGGCTTTAGCTTTAGGTGTACTATTTTTTGCGATCGCCTTTCGGGAACCACCCCGGATCGGCAAATAATTAGCCCTACGGCGGAGGTCAAGGGGTGTCAACAACGGCCTAAAAACCTTTGTATCTCTCGTTTATAGCCCAGTATCGATCCCCTGGCATACTAAGCGGGAATCGGCTCTAGTCATCAAACAGTAGACTGATACTAGGTTTTAGCTCTAGTTGACACATAAACTCACTGCCGGAGTGCCGAGTCATTTTTCTAGTCCAGTCATTCATCTAACCGCGCGGTCAGATGAATGGCAATTTGCTGGCAACGCCTGTTAAAATCAGCAATCATGCGCTGTTCCTCCTGCCAACATACAAATAGTCGCGTTCTCGAATCGCGTTCAGCCGAATCAGGTCAAAGCATCCGTCGGCGGCGCGAGTGTTTGAGATGCCAGCACCGCTTTACAACTTACGAACGCATAGAATTTGTGCCGATTACAGTGATCAAGCGGGACGGCAAGCGCGAATCTTTTGACAGGTCAAAATTAGTCAGGGGACTGGTTCGGGCCTGCGAAAAAACTGGTTTGTCCTCCGGGCAGCTAGAAACTCTGGCAGAAGAAATTGAAGCGCAACTCCAAGGTCGATCGATCCGAGAACTCGCCAGCTCAGAAATTGGGGAACTGGTATTGTTGCACCTGCGACCCCTGAGCGAAGTCGCTTACGTGCGCTTTGCCTCAGTATATCGGCAGTTTCGAGGTATCAGAGATTTTGTAGATACCCTAAATCACCTTCAAAATCCGCTCAACGAAGCTCTAGAGCCAGAAAATCAGCCTGATTTTGACGCAGATTCCCTCGATGGCGATCGAGTCGATCGAGAAAGCCCCGCATCCTGCGCTACTGGCAGCTAAACTCCCTTAAATTAATTTATAAAGCAGTATGCAGGTAAGTTATAATGATTTACTTGACTCTGAATGTTACGATTAAACGTTTTAACGTAGAGTTTGCACCAATAGCAGTGGCAAGCCCGGATGCAAAGTTGCACCAGGCAAAAGTTAGCAAAAACTGACTTTAGTAAAAGATTTTGCAAGAAGTTAACCGCTTTTTCACCAAAATCTCTCATATTTGCCGGCACAAACGAAAAACATGAAGGAGAGAAATCCTAGGAAACTATTCGCATGGTCAATCTCAAAACCACAGTCAAAGACATCGGCTTTACTCACGAAGATTTTGCAGCCCTACTTGATAAATATGACTATCACTTTAGCCCGGGCGATGTAGTAGCCGGTACAGTTTTTAGTATAGAACCCAGGGGCGCTCTGATTGATATCGGTGCTAAAACAGCAGCGTACATTCCCATTCAGGAAATGTCGATCAATCGAGTGGAAAGCCCTGAAGAGGTATTGCAATCAAACGAAACCAGAGAATTTTTCATCCTCACCGATGAAAATGAAGACGGACAATTAACCCTGTCCATCCGGCGCATCGAGTATATGCGGGCCTGGGAAAGAGTGCGACAACTGCAAGCAGAAGATGCCACGGTGCGATCGCAAGTATTTGCCACCAACCGCGGCGGCGCACTCGTCAGAATTGAAGGGTTGCGAGGCTTTATTCCCGGTTCTCACATCAGTACCCGCAAACCGAAGGAAGAATTAGTCGCCGAAGAATTACCATTAAAATTCTTAGAGGTAGACGAAGACCGCAACCGCCTAGTGTTGAGCCACCGTCGCGCCTTAGTCGAACGGAAGATGAACCGCCTCGAAGTCGGGGAAGTCGTCATCGGTACAGTGCGTGGCATCAAGCCCTACGGTGCCTTTATCGACATCGGCGGAGTCAGCGGCTTGCTGCACATCTCAGAAATTTCGCACGATCACATCGATACGCCTCATAGCGTCTTCAATGTCAACGACGAAGTGAAAGTGATGATCATTGACTTGGACGCTGAGAGAGGCCGGATTTCTCTCTCCACCAAGCAGTTGGAACCCGAACCGGGCGCGATGGTCAAAAATCGCGAATTGGTTTATGAAAAAGCTGAGGAAATGGCAGCTAAGTTCCGCGAAAAAATGCTCGCTCAAAAGCAAGCTAAAGCAGGCATAGACATTCCAGCAGACTCAACAGATGCCTTGGATCTCTCCGACGAAATACTCGAAGACGTACCCTCAGCAATGGAAGAGGACGTGCCGGAGGTAGCAGCCGAAGCCGCAGCCGAAGCCGCACCCGAAGCCGCACCCGAAGCCGCACCCGAAGCAGTAGAGGAAGCAGCAGCCGAAGCCGCACCCGAAGCCGCACCCGAAGCAGTAGAGGAAGCAGCAGCCGAAGCCGCACCCGAAGCAGTAGAGGAGGAAATCCCTGCTGCGACTGTCGAATAACATCGCAGTCACCGTTACAAAAAGAGGGATAATCCCTCTTTTTTTTGCTTCAACCTCGCAATTACCAGATACATCTTGTCCAGTCGATTGACCAGAAAATTGGGTTTCAAGCCTCGCTCTTCTAGGGCGACTTGTTGTGCTAGAATATTGCCGTAGAGTTTGTCTACGTCAAATGCTCGCTCTGGAATTTAAAGCTAAAGGAAAAGCAACCCAATATACAGCAATAAATGAAGCGATTAGAACCGCTCAATTTGTCCGCAACAAGTGCATCCGTTACTGGATGGACAACAAAAGTGTTGGACAGAAAGAGCTTTATCGCTACAACACAGCGCTAAGGGCTGAATTTCCGTTTGTCAAGACTTTAAATTCCCATGCTTGCCAAGGCTCTGTCGAGCGGGCTTATAGTTCAATTGCTCGGTTCTACGACAATTGCAAACGACAAGTTCCCGGTCAAAAGGGCTATCCGAAGTTTAAAAAGAACTGTCGCTCTGTTGAGTATAAGACTTCTGGGTGGTCGCTTTCTGAGACACGCAAACAAATAGTCTTTACTGACAAGAAAGCTATTGGCAAGTTAAGACTAAAAGGGACATGGGATTTAAACTTCTACCAAATAGATCAGATCAAGCGGGTGCGTCTGGTTAAACGTGCTGACGGCTATTACGTCCAATTTGTAATCAGGATTGACCACCAAGTCGAGACAAACTCGACTGGTAGGACAATCGGCTTAGATGTTGGACTCAAAGAGTTTTATACCGACAGCAACGGACATAACGAGCCAAACCCCAGATTTTACAGGAAGAGCCAAAAGCGGTTGAAGTCTAGACAGAGACGTGTTTCTCGCACAAAGAAAGGCTCTACCAATCGAAAGAAAGCCATTAATCGACTAGGGCGAGTACACCTCAAAATAAGTAGGCAGCGTCAAGAACACGCTAAAAGACTAGCGCGTTGCGTCATCCAATCTAACGATTTGGTTGCTTAGGTCGATTTGAGGATTAAAAACCTAGTTAAAAATCATTGTCTCGCCAAGTCGATTAATGATGCTGGCTGGTATCAATTCAGGAAATGGTTGGAGTATTTTGGAGTCAAGCTTGGAAAAATAACGGTAGCCGTTAACCCAGCGTACACTTCTCAAAACTGTTCTAACTGTGGTGCAGTTGTCAAAAAATCACTATCTACGAGGACACACAATTGTCAGTGTGGACTTGAATTAGATAGAGATTGGAATGCGGCTAGGAACATCCTGAATTTTGCCTTGGGTACTACAGGTCATGTAGGAACCTGGATTTTAAATCCGAACGCTTCGGGAGATTCGACCTCTACTCAGGCTGGAGCAATCTTGTCTGAGCAAGTTGGGTCTGTGAACGAAGAATCCCCATGCCTTTAGGCTGGGGAGTGTCAAAACAGAATTATGTAGCGCCATCGAGAACCCGCAACCTCACGGGACACTTCCCCGACAGCACTCTCGACAATTCAAATATATAATTCCGATGCAGCCGGAAACGATAGGATCTAAACCAACATCGCCATCGATTCGCATTAGATATTATATCCATTCCGGTTGCACTCATACATGATGTTGACTGTTAACTGTTAACAGTCAACAGTCAAGAGTGAATTTACTATTCCGATGAAGAGAGGATTTGAGATTAACCATCTCCTGCAGGTATGCGGACAGTAAAAATTGACCCTTTTCCCTCCTCGCTTTCCACCAAAATCTCGCCGCCCATCATCTGACAGTAATAGCGGCTAATTGTGAGTCCCAATCCAGTGCCGCCGTACTTGCGCGTCGCCGAACAATCAGCTTGCACGAAGGCTTCAAACAATTTGTACTGCTGTTCCTCAGACATTCCAATGCCGGTATCTTGAACTCGGAAACAAATCCAATCCGATGCTTCAGCACTAGCAATTGGACAAGCAATCGAGCCTGTAGCAATTGAATTTTCAATACCCGACAGCTTAGCTGCCTTAGATTTTCCGGTTCCCTCAATGCGGCTGACGCTGATTTTTACCAGACCGTTTTTGGTAAACTTAGCAGCATTGCTCAGCAGATGCAGCAGCACTTTCCGCAGTTTCGCAAAATCTGCGTGCATTGTGCCGACAGTTTGAGGATTGCACTCTATTTCTAAAACATTGCCATTCTTTTTTACAGACAATTTAGTCGCAATCTCCACATTATCAACCAGGGATGCAATGTCAAATTCTTCGATTTCGAGTTTCACCTCCCCCCCTTGAATTTTAGACAAATCGAGGATATCGTTAACCAAACATAGCAAGTGCGTACCAGCATTTTGAATCTTATGTAAGTCTGGAACAAAATCCTCTCCTTCAAGCTCTGCCGCCTCTTCTAAAAGTAGTTGGCTGTAGCCGATAATCGCGTTTAAAGGCGTCCGCAACTCGTGGCTCATATTTGCTAAAAACTGGCTTTTGGCAGTGCTAGCAACTAAAGCCTCTTCCTTGGCTTGTTCCAATTCTTTTGTATGTTCCGAAACTCGCTCGATCAGGTGATTGAGAGACACAGCTAACGAGCTTATTTCGTCTTGTCCGGTGACGGGTGCTCGCAAATCAAAATTCGACTCGGCGGCTACTTGTTCGGCCACCTGAGTGAGGCTGACGACTGGTTTGGCGATCGCCCGACTGGTGCGGTAAGCCACCATTCCCGCCACTGCCACCGACAGCAGCATACTCATCATAATTATGGCTTTTTCGATGCCTTGAGCGTCCTCCATAACTGCACCGCTTTGCCGCTCTTGCCGCTGGGCAATATCGAGGATTTTGCTCACTTCCTGAAAGCGAGCTTCGAGTTGTTTTGCACCTTCTCCACTTTCTGTCGCCAACAATTTTCTGGCTGACTCTATCTCGCGAGGCGACAGTTGCGATTGCTGGATTTGCTGCAAAGTTAAAGAGAGAGTATCGGCATAGGATTCTAAATTTTTCGTGCAATCTTGCAGTAAAGTTTTGATAACTTCCGGCTTTGCCGCCAGCCATGCGGGTTCGCTATCGGCAAATCTTTCTATGTCCAGCCGCAGGTTTTTTGCTTTAACAATACTGTTAAAAAACTGCTGTTTTTGGAGTTCCAGCTTGGCCGAATTATCTACAAAAGAATCTAGCTGCGCTCCCTGCAATTGTGCCGCGAGGGCTGCATCTTTAAAATTGCCGAGCAATTGCGCTTGTACGTGAGCCTCATGGAGCTGTGTTAATCCTTTTCCTTGGTAGTAGTCGGCAATCACCAGTCCGCTCATGGAGCCGAGAAAGCCGATTCCTATTGCTAGTAAATACCCGACACCAATTTTTTGATGGATGGGCAACCCCCCAATTTTAACTGGTAAGATTTTGTTGAATTTCAAGGATAATTTATCGACAAAATCCTGAATGTACGAGTTTTGATTGGCGGTTTTTACAGAAGCCAGTTGTTCGGAAAAAAAGAGTGGCATCGGCTTACCTGCATTGCTATTTTGGGGGTTAAGTTTTTGCGTTGCTACAGGTTTTGCCTGCTGATTTAATGCTTCTAACTCTGGATTTGACTCGCCGTTGCCAAACCAAGCCGCCATCGAAAATTTTTCTTTGTTTTCTGTTTTTTTGAGCAAGTTAATTCTTGACATATGCAACCGCTGTATTGTGTTAAAATCTACCACGCTCTTAAGTTTTCCAAACGGAAAAGCTTGTGGGTTTTTCAGCAGACATCTGCGAACAAGTATCTTTCACTCTTGTCGAGTCAAAAGATCAACTTAAATTCGGTTGATGTCTAATAGATAATTAGGCTGTTGATGGTTGTTCCAAATTACTTGTTCGACTTGTAAAAGTCTGCGACAGGCAAAAAATGAAATATTTATCCCGGCAGTGAATTATCGCCGCAGGAAATATTACAGGCAGAAAATTCTGTCTGATGAGTTTTGCTTGTGAATTGTCCAAAGCTGAAATTGTCTGTTGACAATGCACCCGATTCCTCAGCTTTGGAGCTTTGCTGTCAGCAATGCGACGATTGCTTGACGGTTTTTGTTGAGCATGAACATCCGACGAGTTCGTACTACAGACTGTCACAAATGCGGCTGGCGATCGAACTTTTGCACCCTGGGGCGATGGCTTACACCCCGCTAGGCTAGGACTTTTGGCACTGCGGCCCCGCTTTCGAGCAGTCTGAGGCAAAGTCATGCAATTCAAGTATAGCTTTTTGGGTACCGCTTCCGCTGTCGGGGGAGACACAAAGCCTTAGTATTGCTAAGTTAGAGCAATTTACAGTGTTTTCCAAGCCACCAAATCACTCTCCCAGCGATGATGGATTTATTGGCGCGAGATTGGGGAGCATCTGGTGTTTTGTATTTATAGAACCCAAACTCGCGGTGAAAATAAATTGAGCAACAGCGAATCAATTTTGTGGTAGTGCGCTATGATTTTTTTTATCTGTATTCGGCAATCTTGATAAATGTATAAAGCCTACAAGTACAGAATTTATCCCACAGGTGGGCAAGAAGTCTTGCTTGCAAAGTCTTTTGGCTGCGCGAGATGGTTCTGGAACTACGCTTTAAATCTATGTCAAGAAACTTACAAGAATACTGGGAAAGGACTGTAAGCGGGCATACATACAAGGCTTGCTCCCTAACCTCAAAAAAGAGTACGAATGGTTAAAAGAGCCTTATTCTCAATGTTTGCAGGTGGTCGCCCTCAATTTATCTACTGCCTATAAAAATTTCTTTGACAAGAGGGCAATGCCGCCCAAATTCAAAGCCAAGCACGGTAGGCAGTCGATTAGTTATCCTCAAAATGTTAAATTCGACGGTGACTATATCCATCTACCCAAGATTGGATTAGTCCATTGTCGGCGACATCGTGACTTTGAGGGAAACATTAAGACTGTTACCGTGTCTCGGAACCCGGACGGTAAACATTTTGTTTCTGTTTTGATCTCGGATGGGAAAGAAAAACCTGAATTCGTTCCAGCGGATCAAGCTATTGGCATCGATGTAGGGTTAACTCATTTTGCGATCGCCAGTGATGGTTCTAAGTTTGGCAATCCCAAACACTTTGTCAAGGGTCAACGAAACTTGAAACGCAAGCAGCAAAAGCTTGCTAGTAAAAATAAAAACAGTCAAAACAGGAAAAAGGCAAAACTGGCGGTGGCAAAAGTCCACTCCAAAATAGCCCGGTGTCGCGAAGATTTTCTGCACAAGCTATCCCGCAAGATAGTTGACGAAAACCAAGTTATTGCAGTGGAAAATCTCAATATTAAAGGCATGGTAAAGAATCATAATTTAGCCAAAGCTATTAGCGATGTTGGTTGGGGTATGTTCTGTACGATGCTTAAGTACAAGTCCGAGAGTGAAGGAAAACGATATGTCGAAATCGATAGATGGTTTCCTAGCTCTAAGACTTGCCATATATGCCTAAATCGAGTTGATAATCTCACTCTTGATATTAGAGCATGGAGTTGTCAGCATTGTGGTCATCACCACGATCGCGATGTCAACGCCGCCATCAACATTAGGAATGAAGCCTTGCGGATTTTGGCGTTAGGAACTAGCGCTTCTGCCGGAGGAGGGGATGTAAGTGGACAAGAGTAAAACTTCGGTTTTGTTGGACGCCCCGCCCCGTTGAATCAGGAAGCTGGCGCTGTACCACTTAAGTGGTCAGCGTCTGGTAGTTCACGTCGTATACTCGGCATTAATCTTCACGTAATCGTAACTCAAATCGCATCCCCAAGCCTTCGCAAAACCGCCGCCATTCCCGACACCAACCTGAATTAAAACCGTGTCTCCCTTCAAATATTCTCCCGAAGCGGCCGCTTTCATATAATTACTCGCAGCAGATTTATCGAACTCTTTGGGTTGGCCGTTTTCCATCATCAAAAAATCTCCCAATTGAATCCGCAAATTCTCCTGTTCAAAAGGAACACCAGCGCGCCCCGCAGCCGCCGCAATCCTGCCCCAATTGGGATCGCGTCCGAAAATAGCAGCTTTCACCAAAGAAGAACCGACTATTGTTTTGGCAATTTTACTGGCAGAAACTTCGTCGGCGGCACCGCTAACTTGCACTTCTACCAAACAAGTTGCACCTTCGCCGTCGCGGGCGATCGCCTTTGCTAAATGCACGCAAACTTCTGTCAGCATCGCCTCTAATTTTTCAGCCTCCGGGCCCATTTCTGTAATCGCCGGGGTGCGAGATTGACCGTTGGCCAAAGCAATGAGCGAATCGTTGGTACTGGTATCGCCGTCAACTGTAATTTGATTGAAACTTCTGTCAGCAGCTCGACTCAGCATTTCTTGCCACAAATGCGAGGATACTGCTGCATCACAGGTTACAAATGCTAGCATTGTTGCCATATTCGGGTGAATCATTCCCGAACCTTTGCAAATGCCGCCGACGCGCACGGTGCGATCGCCAAACACAGTTTCTAGGGCGATCGTTTTCGGCACTAAATCAGTCGTACAAATAGCCTTCGCCGCCGCATCGGAACCAGTTTCCGATGCCTCAGCAACTAATCGCGGAATTCCCGCCCTCAGCGGTTCCATTTTAATCCGCTGTCCGATTACTCCTGTGGAGGCCAAAAGAATCGATTCTGGAGGAATATTTAGCGCTTCTCCCAACAATTTGGCACTTTCTAGGGCATCTGCCAAACCTTGTTCGCCAGTAGCGGCATTTGCTTGTCCCGCATTGCACAAAATTGCTTTGGCGCTGGGTTTAGTTTGCAAACGCTGGCGGCAGTAGTCCACGCAAGCGGCCCGGACGGTGGATGTAGTGAAGACTCCTGCGGCGATCGCGTCTACTTCTGACAAAATTAAACTTAAATCCGGCAAGCCTGAAGGCTTCAAACCCGCTGTAATTCCCGATGCTCGATATCCTCTGGGTGCTGTAACTCCGCCGTCAATTACTTTCCACTCCGACATGATGACCTCCCTAGTAGCCTTCAATCTTCTGAAGAGGGATTATATCACTTTGAATTTTAGATTTTAGATACTTCGGCTTCGCTGGCTCACAACTTTTAGATTTGAGATTGCCCGCGACTGATGATTTGGTAAGGGTTGCTCGTTTTCCGGTTTTTCGGCGGGGAAATGCCGTTAAGCGAGGCTGTGCTTTACTTTTTGTATTTAACTAGCCCAAAAAAAATTAATCGCGACTTGCTTTCTAGAGATCGAACTCAAGAAGAAGTCGCGACGGTTTTGTAACTGTCATTATTAATTTTTAGCTAAAAACAACAAACTCGATTCAACTGTCTCGCTGTTGAAAAAACGAGTTATTTGCGATCGATACTCGCTGGAGAACCAGCATCTAAACCAACTTCAGCAGCCACACGGCTCAGCATGGATTCCTGACGGTTTTTGACGACGTGTTGGTGGCGCATCATCAGGCTGCGGGCTTGTTCTTGAGTTGACATAACTGGTTTCTCCAAAAAATTATCGGTAATAACTTCGTAGACAATTAGGGAAATTGAGCTTGCCTTAGCTCATGGTGGCGTTGCTGCGATCGTAACTGGATCGAAGGCTTGGCTGCGCTTTGCCTTGAATGTGGCCCCAGTAATTGGTATCTTCCATCCCGACTTCGCTAGCGGTGCGGTTGAGCATGGATTGCTGCCGGTTCTTCACCATGTGGTGGTGGCGCATCATCAGAGAGCGGGCTTGATTTTCGGTAGACATATGCGGTTCCTCCGTATTTTTTTATTTCAATGTTGAATTATTTTTTTAGTCCTATTTATGACTATAACAGATAATTCTGTATCTAATGCTACCGAATTAAAATTGTCACAAAATTTTACAATCGCTCGGTAGATCGAGAGTGCAGAAAGTGCGATCGGGCTTTGGGTAATTGATTCAGCCTGCAATCTCAAGCAGCGATCGTTCCTTGAGGTTGTGAATAAAGGCTGGACGGGCGATCGCAAATATTGACCGACAACCAAACTCTAGAATATTGCTAGATCAGTTTGCTTGTAGGTCAGCGACAGGTGAGGGACACTGTAGGGAGTCTGGTAAAAAGTTATTTCGGTAAACTGGCTTGCTAGATAGTTCCTAGAAAACTAGCCAGTCATGGCCTAAAGCATTGATAATTCGTAATCTTACTGAAAATTTGGCACTGAGAACAGAAAATGGCTTTGATTTTGACATTTTTGGGCAAAGGCGGCACTGGCCGCAGCACGATCGCGATCGCAACAGCTAAAAAATACGCAGCTCAAGGCAAGCGAGTTCTGCTGCTCGGCCAAGATCCGGGCCCTGCATTGGGTATTTTGCTAGGAGTTCCCCTGACTCCGAACCCCCAGGAAATCGCCCCCAACCTCAAAGCAGTTCAGGTGCAAAGCGCGCCACTGCTAGAACGCAGGTGGGACGAAGTTAAAAAACTGGAAGCTCAATATGTCCGTACCCCATTTTTCAAACAGATTTATGGTCAAGAATTGGGAGTTTTACCGGGAATGGACAGCGCCCTAGCGTTGAACGAACTTCGGGAATATGAGGACAGCAAACAATACGATGTAATTGTCTATGACGGCAATGGCGGCATGGATACGCTGCGGATGCTGGGAATGCCGGAAATTCTGAGCTGGTACATCCGCAGGTTCCGCCAAGCTTTGGTAGATTCGGATTTGGGGAAAGCGCTTTCGCCTTTTATTCAACCGGTTGTCAGTACCGTGTTGACTGTGGATATGTCGGGAGACAATGCTTTTCAATCTACCAAGCAAGTCGATAATCTGTTGGATAAGGGTAAGGAAGCGCTGGCAGATCCGAACCGCACGGCGGCTTATTTGGTGACGACTGGGGATGCAAGTGCGATCGCCACGGCCCGCTATCTTTGGGGAAGTTCTCAACAAGTTGGCTTGACTGTGGGCGGTGTCATTGTTAATCAAGCACCGGTTACAGAAGCTATTACTGCAGATTTTGAGCCTTTGACGGCGGTTTCGGTTCCAGCGCACAGTGACAGTAACTGGCAGCCCTTAATTGATGCTTTGCCCGATTTTTCTGAGGCCGCAAAAGCTCCTAAACCGATTAACATCAACATTGCACAGCGTCAAGTTAGTTTGTTTTTGCCTGGGTTTGATAAGAAAGAAATTAAATTGATTCAATCCGGGCCGGAAGTGACCATCGAAGCGGGCGATCAGCGGCGCAATATTTTGCTACCTCCGGCGCTAACTGGGAAGTCTGTTACTGGTGCTAAATTCCAAAATGGTTACTTGATTGTTTCTTTTTAGGGTAAGGAAGAAGGCACTCTCAGAGATTTTGATACGGATACACCGATGAATTATCGAGTTCTCTAATATCATTTCTCGTTGATTCGCGATCGTATAATTTGTGCGATCGTCGTGGCGGGTTTCACCCACCATAATCGCCGGAAACAAACAATCTCAACAACCTGTCCCCACCCAACGGTAAATCGCCATGTAGATTCAGATTGACCGTGGGGCGGGGGCAGGTTTATTTATCCTTTGAATGATTGCGAAGATTTCTGATAAAACTCGTCCCTACGAAGGACGGAATTGATATCATTTACAATACAATATTATTAGCAGCAAATTTGGGGAAACAGCAATGGTTACACAACTGCAATCTCCCGACAAATCAAATATTATCTACCCCGACGACAACGGAGAACCAATGTCAGACAATACTGAACAATTCCGATTAATCGTCTGGATTAAGGAAAACTTAGAACTATTGTTTGCGAACGATCCGAATGTTTTTGTGGCAGGCGACTTGCTTTGGTATCCTGTTGAAGGAAATAATAAACTTTGCCAAGCACCAGATGTGATGGTAGTTTTTGGGATACCAAAAGGTTATCGTGGTTCCTATAAACAGTGGAATGAAGATAAGATTTCGCCGCAAGTTGTGTTTGAAATTTGGTCGCCGGGAAATCGTCCGGCTCCCATGATTAAAAAATTCAAATTTTACGAACGTTACGGTGTGGAAGAATACTATTTGTACGACAGGCAAACATTAGAATTGACAGGATGGCAGCGGGTTGAGGAAGAGTTAGAGGCGATCGAACAAATCGACGGTTGGATTAGTCCGAGATTGGGGGTGCGCTTTGGATTGTCTGAAACTGGACTCGAAATGTTCGGGCCGTCGGGAGAACCGTTTGTGAGTTTTGTGGAACTCGCGCAATTGCGGCAGCAGGCGGAAGCACGGGCTCAGGAAGCAGAAGCTTTGCTGGAACAAGAACGATCGCGATCGCAAGCTTTAGAATCAAGACTCCGAGAAATGGGAATCGACCCCAATCAATTGTAATTGCAACTCGTAGAGGTTCGATCGTTCGGACTTTAGGACTTACCCAAACTGATATTAGTTTCCAAAAGTAATTAAACTGTAGATAAAGCTCCCAACCTCGATCTCACCTGTCCTTCCCCAGCTCAAATCTAAAATCTAAAGTCTAAAATCCTATGACTTTGCTATAGTAGTGTCACTTTACCTAATTTCCAACCCTGCTTCAACACTGCAGAGCAGACCGACACACCTTAGACGGCGACCCAGAGGCGATGATTCTTGGCCTCTACCTGAAAAGTCAGTCGTCTGTCGCCGATGTCGTGCAGGATTCGCCCCCATAAAAGGAGAAATAATCATTGTCACGTCGCTACCTGTTCACCTCTGAATCTGTTACCGAAGGCCATCCCGATAAAATCTGCGATCAAATTTCAGATACAATCCTAGATGCCTTGCTGACCGAAGACCCTAAAAGCCGCGTCGCCGCCGAAGTTGTCGTCAACACGGGTTTGATGCTGCTCACGGGCGAAATTACCACAAAAGCGCAGGTAAATTACATAGAATTAGCGCGGAAAAAAATAGCCGATATTGGTTACATCCACGCTGACAACGGCTTTTCTGCCAATAGCTGCTCGGTGTTGGTGGCTCTAGACTCTCAGTCTCCCGATATTGCCCAAGGTGTCAATACGGCTCAGGAAAGCCGGGAAGAAGCTAGCGAAGAGGAATTGGATGCTATCGGCGCGGGCGACCAAGGTTTGATGTTTGGTTTTGCTTGCAACGAAACGCCGGAATTGATGCCTCTGCCGATCAGCTTAGCGCACCGGATCTGCCGTCAATTGGCCACAGTCCGCAAAACAGGTCAGTTATCTTATCTGCGTCCCGATGGCAAAAGCCAAGTTACGGTAATTTACGAAGACGGAAAACCTGTTGGTATCGATACGATCTTAATTTCTACGCAGCACACTGAGGCGATCGGCGATATCACAGAAACAGCCGCGGTTCAAGCCAAGATTAAAGAAGACCTTTGGACTGCTGTCGTCCAACCAGTGTTTGCCGATATTAGCGTCAAGCCGGATTCAGAAACTCGCTTCCTTGTCAACCCTACCGGCAAATTTGTAGTCGGCGGGCCTCAAGGAGATTCGGGTTTGACGGGCCGCAAAATTATTGTGGATACCTACGGCGGCTATTCTCGCCACGGCGGCGGTGCTTTTTCTGGAAAAGACCCCACGAAGGTAGACCGCAGCGCGGCTTATGCTTGTCGCTACGTTGCTAAAAATATCGTGGCGGCCGGTTTGGCCGAAAAGTGTGAAGTGCAGTTGAGTTATGCGATCGGCGTGGCGCGGCCTGTCAGCATGATGATCGAAACTTTTGGGACGGGGAAAGTTGATGACGATCGGCTTTTGGAAGTTGTGAAGCAGCATTTTGAACTGCGTCCTGCAGGGATAATTCACGCATTTAACTTGCAGAATTTGCCGGCAGAAAGAGGCGGCCGTTTCTATCAAGATGTGGCGGCTTACGGTCACTTCGGGCGCACTGATTTAGAGTTGCCTTGGGAGCAAACTGACAAGGCCGAGCTTTTGAAAGCAGCTTTGAGCCAGAAGTTGTCTGGAGTAGCTGCATAGCACAATTTCAGGGCTGGTCAGTAAAATTTCAGGGGCGGGCTAGCGTGCCCGCCCCACAAGAAATTTTATTGTTTGTGGAACGGGCACGCGAGCCCGTTGCTAACAGCCCACAAGAAATTTTATTAATTGTGGAACGGGCACGCGAGCCCGTTGCTAATATTGACACCTAATGCGAGTTATAAAAAATCGTGCAAAATCTTGTAAATCCCTAGATTAAATGCCATTTTTAGAGCGATTCCAGTCAGCAATTCACAGTTTCAAATCTTTATTTAAACAGCAGTTTGCGGTTTTAGTTGACGCGAAAAATGAAATAACGATTCCCAGAACATTTACGCCCCATCACACGGGAATTCGCGGCGTTTGGATACCCAGCACCGACTGCAAAGTTCTCACCTCAAAACAGCGGATTGCTGAAGCAATGGACTTTCTGGCAGATACGGGATTTAATACAGTTTTTCCTGTTGTTTGGAACCGGGGTTTTACTGCTTATCCTTCTCAAATTATGCGCGAACAATTTGGGATAGAAATAGATGCGCGCTATCAAGGGCGCGACCCTCTGGCAGAATTAATTGTTGAGGCGAATAGAGTTGGTTTAAAAGTTATTCCTTGGTTTGAATACGGATTTGTGAGTTCTTACAATCTCAATGGCGGTCATTTGCTGGCGAAAAAACCTGAGTGGGCGGCTCGCGATTGCAGCGGCAATTTACTTAAAAAAAATAAGTTTGAATGGATGAATTCTCTTGATGGGGAAGTTCAAGATTTTTTGCTGGGGTTGATGCTGGAAGTTGCTAGGAATTATCCGGTAAATGGGGTTCAAGGAGACGATCGCATTGCGCTTCCTTCCGAAGGCGGTTATGACGAAAAAACGGTTAAACGCTACCTGCAAGAGTGCGGGAGAGAAGCGCCACAGAATCCGAGAGAGCAACATTGGCTGCACTGGCGCGCCGATATTATTACTGAGTTTGTGGCTCGCTTGCACCGAGAATTGAAGGCTATTAATCCTGATTTGTTGCTGTCGCTTTCGCCTAGTCCCTATGAATGGGGACTGGTGGAATATTTGCAAGATTCTCAAACTTGGGTTGACAAAAAGTTGGTTGATATGCTTCATCCCCAGTTTTACCGCCGGGATTTTAAGGCTTACAAACAATTGGTCGATCGACTCGTTGACCAACAGCTTAGCGGCGAACAACTGCACTGCGTATCCCCCGGTATTTTGTTAGCGAATCGAGGTAGTAAGTATAGCATGAATCCTGAGCTATTGTTGCAAGTAATTGCTTACAACCGCGCCCGCGGCATTCAAGGAGAAGTGCTGTTTTTTTACGAAGGTTTGCGAGATAACGGTAACGCTTTGGCTGAGGTTTTGAAAAACGGGCCCTACGGGTAAGATACTGTCCGGGAATTGGGCTGTTTCCGGTTCGCTGCGTTCAACGGAGCCGATCGCTCTTTGAACCTAACTTGCTCTAAAATTATATAGCGCAGTTCGCCTAGTCAAGAGCGCGGCGATGCCAAGTAACAAACACTACTAACTTTCTTGCCGATCGCCAAAACAACTTAGATAATTAATTATTGAGGAATTGCCAAAAATAGTCGAATTCGACATATTTTAAAAGTAGTACAAGTTTTATGAGAATTTGAGTTTTGTAGGTGCAGCTAATTTTTTTTTATGAGCCCGCCCAAAAACAGGTACAAGTCGCTGATGCGAGAGTCAGTGTCTAACTAAAAAAAATCAACCAGAGTTTAAGCTTCCCGATTAATCTGTGGAGCAATTCTAAAATCTAAAATCTAAAATCTAAAATGGACGCTTCGGTGAGTTTAAAAGAGCAATCTCAAGCGATCGCCAAAATATGAGGATAAATCAATGAACTCAGCAGCAACCCTCATCCAACAGCTACCAGAGCTCAGCGATGCTCAATTTAAACAAAAATATTTGAAAGAAAGACAAGGGATGCACGCCTTGGCGACAATATTGCCACAAGTAGAACAGGAAAGTATGGCTTTGCGCGCCATCAAATTAGCTTTAAAAGTAAACTTAAAACTAGGCTCGAAGCTAGCAGGTACTCTCAAACCAGAATTTCAAAAAACAGCAATAAAATTAATCGAAAAAATCCCAACTTCGCCACTGCTAAAAATTCAACTGCTAGCACTAACTGGTTCCGACTGGGCAATTCCGATCCTAGTCAAAGCATTGAACCACAAACAAAGTGCCGTGCGCCTTCACAGCATTCGGGCGATCGGCAAAATTGGCTCGGAAGCTGCAGTAATTGAATTAGCCCGATCGCTCGAATCCGAAGATTCCCAAGTGCAAGCTTGGGCCGCTTGGGCCCTAGGAGAAATTGACTCGAAACCAGCAGTCACAGCACTGCTAGAAGCCCTCAACCACAAAACCTCAGCAGTGCGCGCCAAGGCTGCTTGGGCCTTGGGCCAAATGAAGCCGAAAACAGCCGTCAGAGCACTGCTTACCACCCTCAAACACCAAGACCCCGAAGTGCGCTGGCGGGCGGCGGTCAACTGCGGGAAAATTGGGGGCTCTGAGATGCTTCCCGGGCTGCTTGCCGCCCTCCGAGACACCAATCAAATAGTGCGCGCCCGGGCTGCGGCGGCTTTGGGGAAAATCGGCGACCCCGACGCAGTACCCCACTTAGTAGAATTGCTGCACGATCCCGACTACTACGCCGTTTCTTTGAGGGCTGCCGAGGCCTTGGGACAAATCGGCACGGAAACGGCTGTGGCGGGGCTGCTTGCCGCCCTCAACCATAACGACTCAGACGTGCGCGGCAGTGCAGTTTCTGCCTTGGGGGAAATCAGCAGCGAGGTGGCTGCGGTGGCAGTAATGCGATCGCTCTGGGATCGAGATATTTTCGTGCGCGGCAGGGCGGCGGTGGCCCTGGGGAACATCAATACAGGCTCAGATGCTAACTTGCAAAAAATGGTGGCTGCGGGACTGGCGATCGCGCGAGGCGACAGCGAATCCTATGTCCGGTGGAGAGTTGCTGCTGCTTTGGGGCAAATTGCTACAGAGGAGTCCGTCGCAGGTTTGGTGCATCTGCTGGGGGACGAAACCCCTGGAGTCCGTCAAAAAGCTGTTAAATCCTTGGGTCAAATTGGATCGGGTGCTGCAATTTTGGCTCTGGAATCAGCTTTAAACCGCGAAGTTGCTGACGTTCGCGCCCTGGCGGCCCAATACTTACCGGATGTTAGCGTTGAGGTAAACACTGTTGATTCTAAATCCTCAACTTCTGCAGATTTATTGGGTGAAAAACTGCCGAAAATTTTGATAGCTTCGGAAGCAGAAGCCACTGAATACATTATCGATCGCGCTGCGGGACGGCAACTCAAATACTTAATCTCGATCGGCACTCCGGGCCTACCCGAACCCAAAAGTTTTCACAAAATCCCGAACCGACTGCGACGGTTGTTAAACGACCTCGAAACCCCCATTGACGACCCCGATCTGGTTTTAGCTACACTCGATGACGTCCTCCAAATTATTGACTTTGCCCTCAAAATGTCGGCGAACTCCGGCAATTTGCTCGTCTGCTGTCAAAGTGGCATCAGCCTTTCAACAGCCACAGCTTTGACTGTTTGTGCTGCGCTGTTGGGCCGGGGTAAAGAACCAGAAGCTTGGGCCTTGGTGCTCGCGGCCAGACCCCAAGCGCGGCCGAATCGCTGGATGGTGGAATTGGCCGATGAAGCTTTGGGTAGAGACGGTAAGTTACGCGATTTTAGATGGGAAATTTGAGGTTTTAGATTCTGTTAACGGTTATTTGTTATTTGTTAACGGTTATTTGTTATTTGTTAACGGTTGTTTGTTATTTGTTAACTGTTGTTTGTTAACTGTTATTTGTTAACTGTTATTTGTTATCCCGATGAAGAGAGGATTTTATATGACATCATGTCCGAGCGATTAATAACACAAACGGACGGTTCGTATTGCGGACATGATATGACTGATTTTCTGAGGATTTCAACCACGAGCAAGCGAACTGCATTCTTGTTTTAAACCTTATTTTAGGTTTAATTTGAAGGGCGGAATGTAGGTTGAATTCACAATATTTTCAACCCGCTCCCGTAGTCGGCTGCAAGGGGAGCATCTCACTTTTGCAGCCAAGCTAAAAAATGGAGGTAGGAGACAGGAGACAGGAGACAGGAGGAAAGAGGAAAGAGGAAGAAAGAAGGAGTCAAAAGAAGTATTTTTACAAATATGAGATGATCCCGCTGCAAATTCTCTTCGCCGCCAATTCCCTTCGCCCGAAATCTCAATCTCCGGGAATTTCAAGAACTATTTTACCTGTTACAGAGCCTGTTTCTAACAGTTCGTGAGCAGCACCAGCTTGTGCTAGCGGGAAAGTTTTGCTGACATGAATTTTGAGCAAATTACGATCGCACAAACCAGCGCACTGCTGCAAAATATGAGCCTGCTGTTCCTGTTCCTCCGCCAAACCTTGCAACATCGGAGTTAACATTAATTCCAGACTAATTCGCAGATTTCGCATCCTCGCTGTTTTTAAATTCCCCAAAGCCGGATCGGGTTCCAAAATTGTTACCAAATCGCCATAAATCTTCACAGCCGGAACAGTTTGGTAAAAAGTTTCTCCCCCGACTGTATCGAAAGCCAAGTCAACTCCTTGTCCTTGAGTCCAAGTCAAAACCTCATCGACAACATCGGTATTTTTGTATAAAATAACTAAATCTGCACCCAACTGCCGTACCAATTCGGCTTTGGCTTCGGAACCAACAGTAGTGCAAACCTCAGCACCTTGCAACGAAGCCAACTGTATCGCGACGTGGCCGACACCGCCGGCACCAGCTTGGATCAATACTTTTTGGCCAGCTTGCAACCGCCCCCGATCGTACAGCGATTCCCATGCTGTAATTAAAACTAACGGTGCCGCCGCCGCCTCAACAAAACTTAAAGCAGCAGGCTTGATGGCGAGGAAACGTTCGTCTACAACGGCAAACTCAGCATAGGTACCCATCAACCCGCCCAAACCGCCATTGCAGAAAAAAACCTCGTCTCCCACTTGGAAACTTTGCACCGCAGCACCGACAGATTCTACGATTCCAGCACCGTCACACCCCAAAACGTGAGGAGTTTTTTCTGGATAAAAAGTGCCGCGCGATCGCAACTTAGTATCTATCGGATTGACTCCCGCCGCCCGCAACCGCACCAAAACTTCAGTTTCTGTTTGTATAGTAGGGGCGGGGATATCTTGTAGTCTCAGCACGGACGCGCTTCCGGGCGTTTCAAAAACGATCGCTTTCATCAGGGTTATTAACTTGCATTGTCGCCTTCACTGCTATCCTACCTTGTCCGCGCTACCCATTAGTGACAATACTTAGTTATTTTTAATAAATAGATTACCTTCAGATAACTACTATAATTGTCGAGCGGTATTAATCAATGTTCGATCGAGATTTATTTTTTTACTTTGAGATTCTTGTATACCTTCTAGGATTATCAGCGACTTTAGCTTTTGCCGGAGTGATTTATCTCAAATTGCAGCGAAGGCCTCCCAATCTGCCGCCGGCAGAGCAACCACAGCCGCCAGAATTAAACGGCGATTTACCTGCAAAATTGAAAATTCCGAAAAACTTTTGGCTTTTCCCCAACTCAAATCTGTTCCCCGTCGCTGACAGATTCTTGCGTAAAATTTTAGGTATTGTCCGCGCTCTATTATGCCCCCAGCAACAGCGCCCAACAGTAAACTCTTCACCTGTTGTGGGGCCTTGCACCAGTAAAACCACAAGTTTGAGCGTGGAGGGAGAGATGACCCAAAATCCCTCTCGCCCCCAGGCCAGCAACCAAGCCGCTGTCAGCGATTCCCCGGAATTAGATCGAGACTTGCTCGGCCACATCCTAGCAGGTACTGATGCGCCGGGAGGATCGGAATTCTTTGATACTTTAGTTCGCCACTTGGCCTTTGCACTCGGAGTTCGCTGCGCCGTGGCGGCCAAGTCGATTAAGTCGATCGAACGCAGCGATGCAATTCCCGATCGATTGCAAGTGCTCAGTTTTTGGAGCGACGGACAGCTACAGCCAAATTTTGAGTGCGACACCGCCAATACTCCCGAAACCCTAGTGTTCGAGCAGGCAATGTACTCCTGTCCAGACGGCCTGGTGGAAGCCTTCCCACAAGACCGCAGAGCGGTAGTTACAGGTTCGCGCAGTTTCGTCGGAGCCCTGCTCAAAAACTCTTACGGCGAACCTTTAGGGATTATTTGTATTTTCGACGATCGACCTTTGCTAGAAGCAGAACTCACTAAATTTCAACTAATTCTCAGCATATTTGCCGGACGCGCCGCCGCCGAATTAGAGCGGCAGCGCCTAGAAGCAGCGCTGTGCACGGTAGAAGCCAAATACTGCGCCCTCGTAGAACAAATACCGGCTGTCACCTACATTTCTCCCCTCAACCGCAGCGCTGCCAAACTTTACATCAGCCCCCAAATCGAGACTTTTCTGGGTTATTCTGTGGCTGAATGGAGGGCAGACCCTGATTTGTGGCTGAAACTCGTTCACCCAGAAGACCGCGATCGCGTGTTGGTAGAAAACGCCACACAGAAATTTAGCGAGGGGGAAGATATCTTTGGCGACGCGCCGCTGGTTTCAGAATACCGCGCGATCGCCCGCAACGGTCGAGTCGTCTGGTTCCGCGATCGAGCGATCGCAGTTCGCGATCAAGCAAGCAAATCCGTCATCCTTCAAGGCGCGATGTTTGACATCACGGAGACTAAAGTAGCTGACAGAGCCCTGTTAGAAAGCGAATATCGCTATTACACCTTGGCAAAAATCCTGCCGGTCGGGATTTTCCGCGCTGACGCGGCTGGAGATTATTTTTACGTCAACGAGCGATTTTTGGAGATGGCGGGACTGACAGTCCCACAAGCACTCGGCGAAGGTTGGACTCAAAGTTTGCACCCCGAAGACCGCGAGAGCGTTTTGAGCCAGTGGTATGGCGCTGTTAAAGACAAGTTGCCTTGTAAATTAGAGTACCGCTTTTGCAACGGCGACCGCACAACCTGGATATTTTGGCAAGCAGTCCCGGAAATTGCCAACAGCGGGGAAGTTCTCGGCTATCTCGGGACGCTGACGGATATCAGCGATCGCAAACAAGCTGAAGAAGCGCTGCAACAAGCCGAGGAGAAATACCGCAGCATCTTTGAAAACGCGATCGAAGGAATTTTTCAGACAACCCCCAACGGGTGCTACCTCAGCGCTAACCCTGCTTTGGCGAAAATTTACGGCTACGAGTCAGCCCCGGAACTGATCGCAAACATACACAATATCGATCGCCAACTCTACCTCGATCCCAACCGCCGCGTCGAATTTTTGCGCGCGATCGAAAAACACGGTTGTGTGTCTGAGTTCGAGTCCCAAGTTTACCGCGCTGACGGCACCACCATCTGGGTTTCCGAGAACGGTCGGGCGGTTCGCGACGCTGGCGGCAATTTGCTTTACTACGAAGGCACTGTCGAAGATATCACCCTCCGCAAAATAGCAGAAGAGAAGTTAGTACACGATGCTTTGCACGATACGCTAACGGGTTTGCCCAACCGAGCTTTATTTATGGATCGCTTGAGACACGCGATCGAGCTTTCAAAACGCCGTCCCGAAGTTTTGTTTGCGGTGCTGTTTATCGACCTCGACCGCTTTAAGGTTGTCAACGACAGTTTGGGGCATTTAGTGGGCGATCGCTTGCTAATCGCGATCGCGCAGCGCCTGGAAACCTGTTTGCGCGTTGGAGATACCGTTGCCCGTCTCGGCGGCGACGAATTCGCTATTTTGTTAGAAAATATCAACAATACAGAAGATGCAATCCAAATTGCCGAACGAGTACAAGCGGAACTGGCAGAGCCTTTTTACCTCAACGAATATCAAGTTTTTAGCAGTGCTAGCATTGGCATTGTTTCTTCTGGTTTACCTCCGCAGCCAAGGCAAAGCAGCGAACTATCGGACTCTGAAAATGTCGAAAATATCGATCGGGCAACTGCTTTGTCTTGCTTGTCTTCCGACTCTCCCGTTGCCAATGTCCCGTTCCAAATGTTGTACGATCGACCAGAAGAACTGCTCCGAGATGCAGATGCTGCCATGTATCATGCTAAGGGATTGGGCAAAGCTCGCCACGAAGTTTTTGACTTAAGTATGCACACTCGCGCCGTCGCCCTTTTGCAACTGGAAAACGATTTGCGGCGCGCTCTCGACTCCCATGAATTTCGGCTTTACTACCAGCCCATCGTCTCTCTAACCAGCGGTAAAATCTGCGGTTTTGAAGCGCTGCTGCGATGGTATCATCCTTTGCGAGGTTTAGTATCTCCCGGCGAATTTATTTTAGTAGCTGAAGAAACTAGATTGATTATACCTATTGGTTGGTGGATGATGCGATCGGCTTGTCATCAGATCCACGAGTGGCACCAAAAATTCCCCGCAAATCCGCCCTTGACTGTCAGCGTTAACCTTTCTAATCAACAATTTAAACAACCGGATTTAATCGATCGCCTTCGCGAAATTTTACAAGAAACTCAGCTTGACCCCCGCACTTTAAAGGTAGAAATTACTGAAGGCGTCATCATGGACAATGCCGAATCAGCAGTCGCTATCCTCGCAGAATTGAAAAATTTAGAAATTCAATTATATATTGACGATTTCGGCACAGGCTATTCTTCTTTGAGCCGCCTGCACACTTTTCCAACTGACGCTTTAAAGATCGATCGAGCTTTTGTCAGCCGCATGACTGAAGACGAAGGCAACGAAGCTATTGTACAGACTATTTTAATTTTAGCCAGTCATTTAGGCATGGATGTGATTGCGGAAGGAATTGAAACCATCGAACAGCTTAATTTGCTCAGATCGCTGGAATGCGAATACGGACAGGGATACTTTTTCTCAAAGCCAATAGACACCATCGCAGCCACACTTTTAATAGAAAGTCAACCAGTCTGGTAATTGGGAAGAAAAAAGCAGGAATAAGGGAGGATCTGTGTTTTGGATTATAGAGTTCGGTGTTGCATCTGCCCGATATCTGCGGTTTCTGGATCGATCGCCTGCATCTGGGTTTTGTAAAAAGCATTTTTTGTTTGAGTGGTGGGGCGATCGCCCTACAAATGTTCGCGCACAGGTTGTTAATTTGGGCGATCGCTCTCAAAACCCCTGCAAAACGCCCGATCGAGCCAATCTGCAACCCATCGCCTCCCCACCCGTACAGGAAAAATGCTCTAGCCCTGCTGGACAATTTTTGATTTTAGCTCTTAAAGTTGAGTGTTACCTTAACTGAGAAACATCTAAAGTTGAAAATCCTATGAGCAAATTTGTGTTTGTGACCGGCGGCGTGGTTTCCAGTATCGGCAAGGGAATTGTCGCTTCTTCCCTCGGCCGCTTATTGAAGTCCCGAAACTACTCGGTCTCGATTTTGAAGCTAGACCCCTATATTAACGTTGACCCCGGCACTCTCAGCCCGTTTCAGCACGGAGAAGTCTTTGTCACCGAAGACGGTGCGGAAACCGACCTGGATTTGGGGCATTACGAGCGTTTTACCGATACCTCCATGTCTCGCCTCAACAGCGTCACCACGGGTTCGATTTATCAAGCTGTGATTAATAAGGAACGGCGCGGCGAGTATCAGGGGAGCACGGTGCAGGTGATTCCCCACATCACTAACGAGATTAAAGACCGCATTCGCCGAGTCGCAAAAAATACCAACCCGGATGTGGTGATTACGGAAATCGGCGGCACGGTGGGAGATATTGAGTCTTTGCCGTTTTTGGAGGCAATTCGCCAGTTTCGCAAGGATGTCGGGCGGCAAAATGTCTTGTATATGCACGTGACCCTGATACCTTGGATTCCTTCGGCTGGGGAGATGAAAACTAAACCGACTCAGCACTCGGTTAAGGAGTTGCGGTCGATCGGCATTCAACCAGATATTCTAGTCTGTCGGTGCGATCGGCCTTTACCTTTGGGCCTCAAACAAAAATTGTCGGAATTCTGCAACGTACCCGAAGAATGCGTCATCACGGCTCAAGATGCCAAAAGTATCTACGAAGTGCCTCTAATGATGGAAGAAGAAGGTTTGGCAGAACAAACCATCAATTTGCTGCAACTCGAACAGCGGCAACCCGATTTGACTCAGTGGGAAACCTTAGTCAAGCGGCTTTACAGTCCCAGCCACAAGATTGAGATTGCTTTGGTTGGCAAATACGTGCGCTTGAACGATGCTTATCTTTCGGTGGTTGAAGCTTTGCGGCACGCGGCAATTGCGATCGGCTGCGACGTAAATTTGCACTGGATTAACTCAGAAGATTTAGAATCGGGAAACCTCGATAACTATCTCAAAGATATCAACGGCATTGTTGTACCCGGAGGTTTTGGGATTCGGGGAGTCGATGGCAAAATAGCGGCGATCGAATATGCTAAACAGCACAAAATACCTTTTTTGGGATTGTGTTTAGGGATGCAGTGTGCTGTGATTGAATGGGCGCGCAACACCGCCCAACTGAAGGATGCCAACAGTGCTGAATTTGACCCCACTACGGCAAATCCGGTAATTAATTTATTGCCAGAACAGCAAGATGTAGTCGATTTGGGCGGTACAATGCGACTGGGTTTGTATCCGTGTCGCGTCAACCCAGACACCCTCGCTTTCAAACTTTATCAAAAAGAAGTGATTTACGAGCGGCACCGCCACCGATACGAATTCAACAACTCCTACCGCAATCTGTTCTTAGAATCAGGTTATGCACTATCGGGAACCTCTCCCGACGGCCGATTGGTAGAAATGATCGAATTACCCAACCATCCCTTTTTCATCGCCTGTCAATTTCACCCTGAATTCCAATCTAGACCTAGCGCCCCCCACCCCTTGTTTCAAGGGTTTATCCAGGCGGCTAGCACCCAGGGAAAGCAGGATGTTTTAGAAACTGACTCTCGGGACTTGGTAGCGGGGAAAGTTGCCGGAAGTTAATCTCCTATCCTGTGCGATCGATTAGTTTTGATATATTAAGTGTCTGTAGGGACGGGTGAGTGCAGACAAATATTCACATAGGACAGATAGTCGATCGTACTCTCACCCGCCCAACCCAACAATAGAATTTAAGAGGGGTCTCATCTACCGGACATGATATCGGGCAGCATTCTTAACGACAGAAAAACCTCACCTCTGCCCTAACATAGGGTTTGGGGGGCTAGTACCCCAAGGCATAAGGGAAAACGTAAAAGGTAAAAAGCAAAAATACTTATATTTCTACTGAATTTTTTAGCTGTGATTTCAATAGTGATACCAATCTCAAAACACAATACAACGGCAGGTAGGAGGTCAATCCCCAAAATCATCTGTCATTCTCAATCTAAAATCGTTCGACTGAGCGTTAGCCGAAGTCTAAAATCTAAAATCTAAAATGGTATGAATTGTCAAACTATCATAAAATACCAGGAAACGCAGGTTTGAGGAGGGTTGTGTGGCTTACTGGAGCAAGTTTATTTATGAAAAAAATACATACATAATTGATCTTGACACTATTAGTGCTTTTTCGAGCGAACTGGATAACAAGCGCATCACATTTTGGCTGCCTAATAGCAGTCAGCCGATTATCCTGCATCCCCAAGGCAATCATGAGGCTTACAAGCAAGTTCTCGATTACCTCAAAAAAACCATCGATCGCAATTCTAGAGGTTCGTGGATAAAAATTTATTTTGACCGCAAGGAATTTGCGATCGATTTGAGTCGAATTAGCTGTTTTGTTTGCGAACAAAACGGTCGGCTAATCAGCTTTTTTCTGCCTGACAGCGCGACTAATATTATCCTCATGCGCGAAGGCAACTCAGACGATTATCAAAAAATTCAGGAATACATCAAAAATACGACGGGGCAGTCTCTGCCATGAAGAAGTCATCAGTTGTTAGTTGTTAGTTGTTAGTTGTTAGGAAAGCAGTTGTTAGTTGTTAGTTGTTAGTTGTTAGTTGTTAGGAAAGCAGTTGTTAGTTGTTAGTTGTTAGTTGGCAGTTGTTAGTTGTTAGTTGTTAGTTGTTAGTTGTTAGTTGTTAGTTGTTAGTTGTCCGTTGTTCGTTGTTATATCAAATCCTCTCTTCATTGGAATAACAAATAACAAATAACAGTTAACAAATAACAGTTAACAAATAACAAATAACAACTAACAAATAACAGTTAACAGTCAACAGTTAACAGTTAACATCATGTATAAGTACAAGCAAAATTGATATTAGTCAATCAGTTATTAGTCATTAAAGCTAGCTGCCAAGCTAATTTTGCGGCGCCGGCCATACCTGCTTGATTGCCCAATTTGGCAAGCAATAACTGCAAATCTTCGCGAGAACTAGGTAGCACCCGCCGCTCAATTTCGGCTCTAACCGCAGGCAAGAAAAACTCTGCACCCGCACTAATTCCACCGCCGATAATAATAGCTTCCGGTGTTAAAACATAAATCAGACTTGCTAAACCGATACCGAGATAGCGCCCGTAATTTTGCCAATATTCTAAAGCTTTGGCATCTCCCGACTTAGCTAAATTTGCTAATTCTAGGGGTTCCAAACCAGTGTCGCGGCGAATTGCTTGTACGGAAATGTATTGTTCCAAAGAACCGCGATTGCCACTGTTGCACTCCGGGCCTTCGGGATTGATGGCAATTAATCCTAACTCTCCTGCCGCGCCTAGATGACCTGTAAATAGTTTGCCATCGAGGATAACTGCACCGCCGACTCCTGTTCCTAATGTTAGCAATATGAGGTTTTTAAAGTGCTTTCCTGCACCTAACCAAGCTTCTCCCAATCCGGCACAGTTCGCGTCATTTGCTAATATTGTTGGCAGTCTGGTTTTGGCTTCCAACCAGTCAGCTAGGGGGACGTTATGCCAATTTTTGAGGTTAATTGCGACTCTGGCTATTCTGCCGGCGGCGTCTGCTGGGCCTGGTGTGCCGATACCGATCGCACTTACAGCATTTTCGGCAGGATTTAGTTGTAAAATAGCATCGGTGATGGCAGCTAAGACGGCTTCTGGAGTTGCGGGTTGAGGAGTGGGAACTGTTAAAGATTGGTGACAAACACCATCTTCGCTAAATCTGCCGAGTTTAATTGCGGTGCCGCCTAAGTCGATGCCGATTACTTGTATCATGAGGATTTGAGTTTGTAGTGAGGACTTCAGTTTTGTTTAGTCCTATTTGATTGCGTGAAAATTACCGACGGAAGCGGTGCTTAATTGCTAAGAATATCATGCCGATCGCCCAACTCGACCAAAATGCTAGATATAGGCAAGTTCGGCCATTCAATTTGTCCTAACTAACCGTAGTGTGGTTGGAGAGCAATTGCTTAGTTGTCAGATGCAATCGCGCTCTCAATGATACCAAGCTTTCGCCTCTCAATCTAATTTCAATTCATCCGGGCATACCTGACGCGCCGCTGCGATTCCCATCCCCAGAAAAACCTAAACCATTCCCAACAAACACCGCCTCAATCACATTCCCATATCCAACATCATCCTCAACCACCGGTAGCGGAAATCGCGTCAAAATCTCCCGCCCAATATCCCCCGCCACCTGCGACAATTCCCCGCTACCCATTCTACCAAACAAACCCAGCCTGCGCGCCAATTCCTGCAGCGAAGCCACCACATCCGCAGGGGCGGTGGATGATGCGTGCGTCTCCTCCTCAAACAATCGAGTTCCAAACCGTCGCAACCAACCAGCCAATTCACTATCTTTAAGCCGTTTTGCGATTAAAAATCCCGCGACATCCCCTCGACTCCAGCCAGCATTTACCCCTTCCAGAATTTCCATAAATTTCGATTCGTATTCCGCGTCTGTGAGGGTGGGGCGGAGGGGGGTATTTTGGGGTTTTGGTGGGGGTGCGGAGCCCCATAGGCGCTGAATTAGTTGTTTGAGGAATTGCCAAATTTTGTTTAGCATTTGTGGTATGGGGATGGGTGGGATATTTGCTATTTTAGTCTGGTTTCAATCGAGAGCCTCTGGGGCTGAATTGTTGTTTGAAACTAAGATTGATTATAATTAATTCGCCGGACATTTTATAATATATTCCTGAAGACAGATGCAGCGATCGCTCTTGTGTAACAACTGACCCATCCTTCAGCCTAAAGAAACATCGCCTTTAGCTTGCTAATTTGTTAAGATTTATACACAGATCAGGGACAGCGGGACAGGTGCAAATTTATCAGAATTGTCAGGGAAGAACCAAGCAGACGAAGAAATTATCTGAGACAATGCTTAAAAATTTCTTGCCCTGACGCTCAAAGGCAAGCAGCTCGTGAATATCGAATTATTAACAGAAAAAGTAGAACAACTTAAACAACGTTCCAATTCTAGCAAAGGAACGATCGACCAAATCGAAAACTGGTTAATCGGTTCCCACATTTTGCAGAGATTGCGGATTAATCCTTACTACGTAGCCGGCGATACTGTCAAGAATGTTAAAAGAATTACTTCAGAATTTCTGCACGGAGTAAAAGCCGGCACTTTTGACCTGCACTGGGACATTCACTGCCCGCACTGCAACATGATAGCAGACGAATTCAAGGATTTGGCAGACGCATCGGAAATGTCTTTTTGCCCGATGTGCGATCGCGAGTTTAACATTGATTTGCTCGATCGCATCGAAGTTACTTTTTCCCTCAACAAAGAAATCGAAGACCCGAAACTGCGCCCCATCTGTGCTCCCCCTCCGGTACTTCATAACAAACTGCAACTGGTAACACCTTTATGCTGCACCGCATCCGAGATAATTATCTTAGAAAGCGGTCAATATCGGTACTGCTGTCCCCTCACCTTAGCTAAAGGGATTTTAAAAGTTGAAGGCGAAGCAACCGAAGAAATACAAGAAATTAAAATCAAGCAGTTAACGGGGCCAGATTTTGACAAACAAAAGCTGACTGTGCGTCCGGGAAAAGTTAAAATCGAACTAACTAATACCGAGCACAATTTGTCCGGGCTGATTTTGCATCCCGATGAATTGCCCGAGGAATTGACATTAGAACAACTGCCCCTGCGACTGTCAGGAATGCAACTGCTTCACCACCCAGATTACAAGCGTTTGTTCGGCGAAGCAGCGATATCGGAAAGAGAGCGAGTCAAGATTCGCGCGATTACTATTATGTTTACCGATATTACTGGTTCTACCAGAATGTACGAAACCCTTGGAGATACTAAAGCATACAATATCGTGCGCGATCATTTTGAAATTTTATTTGAGTCGGTAGAGCAATTTGGCGGCAAAGTCATTAAAACCATCGGCGATGCCCTTATGGCTTCTTTTATCAGCAACGAAGAAGCAATTATGGCGGCGGCTGCTGCTGTCGCCAGTTTCAGAAAGTACAACTCTACTCGCCCGCCTGCAGAGTGGATTCGTGTTAGCGTGGGCATTCACCGAGGGACGGCTTTGCTGGTAAATCTCAATAATGCGATCGACTATTTCGGCTCTACAGTCAACAAAGCGGCTCGCATTCAAAATCTTTCTAAAAGTGACGAAGTTTCGTTTTCCGAAGAAGTTTATCACGACCCAGCTTTTTTGACAGCCTTAAAAGCTACAGGTGTGTCGGAAATTCACAAACGTGTTGAAGATTTAAAGGGAATACAAGGCCCACAAATCGCTTATACGGCGAGGATTAATACGGAATCTGTTATCGCTTTGGCTGCTGAACTAATCGCTGAAAAAAACTAATTTCTGCAGGGACGAATATATTGGTTTGCCGGCTCTTTTTGGGAACCACTTAGCAATGAAAATTTAATAACTTAAGCAATTATATCGTTTCCGGTAGCATCGGAATGATTTAACCGCAGAGGGCGCAGAGAACACAGAGGAAGACAAGAGAGAGATGAATACAGAACTATGAAGCACGGATTTGATCTGACTCGATTTTATAATTCCGATGCTACCGGATTTGATATTACTTGTTACCAGGAACAGCCTGGTAACGATTAGTATGCCCTGTTTGGCCAATCCCTCCGCTTCGCTCCGCCCAATGCCCTGTTTGGCCAATGCCCTGTTTGGCCAATGCCCGATAGTACCTCATCTTTCTGAGAAAGGCTATAGAACAATACGGTTCACTTAACATATTTATGCCCCGGAGATCCCCCTCGCATCCCCATTAGGTCGGGGGACTTTGAGAGCATTCTTGTCCCACCCCCTACTCCCCTTCTTAAGGGGGGTTAGGCAGGGTGGTTTTATTGTGGGGAGAAGAAATCTGAAACGACAGAAAGCACCGCTCAAAGCTCGCGTCTGGGACGCAAGTGTTATATTAATAAAGGTACGTAGTTGGGCTTTAGCCCTCTTTATATATACGTCTAAAGAGGGCTAAAGCCCAATTACGTACCTATTTCTAGGATGACAATAAAACCACCCTGCTTCTTAAGGGGTGTGCCAGGGAGATCGTCTTAAGTAAACCGTATTGGGCTATATATTAGATCAAAAGTATTTAACATCGTCCTACTAAATTAGCAACAATTAATGCTAGTTCAACGGGTTTCACAGGCTTAGTAATATGCCTTTGAAAACCTGCTTCGATCGCCTTTTTGCGTTCGGGCTTGCTCGCATAGGCAGTCAGCGCAATGGCTGGGATTTGTCCTCCGGCTGCCTCAGCAAGAGCTCGCACTTCTCGAATCAAGAAATACCCATCTTCCTCCGGCATGGCGATATCGGAGATCAGCACGTCGTATTTGCCGGGATTTTCAGTCAAAGCAGCCATCGCACTTCTGGCAGATGCCACCGTCACAACCTCCGCCCCGTAGCTTTCGAGCACAAATTCCAATAACTCGCGCGTATCGATGCGATCGTCTACAGCTAAAATGTGCAAGCCTTCGAGAGAAGGGACGGTATCGCTAGATGCGTCGCCTGAATTTGCAGCCAATACAGTTGGTGGGAAATCGATCGCCCCTGTCAACACTTCAGCCGAGTCTGGCAAAGGCAATCTCACAGTTATTGTAGTTCCTTTTCCCTCCCCCGGACTTTCGGCGAGCACGATTCCCCCGTGCAATTGCACCAGATTGTAGACGATCGACAAACCCAATCCCAGCCCTTGATTCGTCTTAATGCTGCTAGAATCTCCTTGGCGGAAGCGATCGAAAATATGCGGTAACAACTCCGGCGCAATGCCTTTTCCCGTGTCAGTAACTCGAAGTTGAGCGCGAAGCTCGATCGGCTCCAAGGAAACTTCCACTCGTCCCTCCGGTGGAGTAAACTTAATCGCATTAGACAGGATATTCCACACAACTTGCTGCAAGCGATCGGCATCGCCTAAAACAGTTATAGAAGTCAACTCCGAAACAATTTCAATGTTTTTGGTATCCGCTGATAGTTGAACCCCGTCGAGCGCAGCTTGCACCACTAACTGCAGATCCATCGGACTGGTATCGAGAACGAGCTTGTTGCCAGTAATCCGCGAAATATCCAGGATATCTTCGATTAACTGAGCTTGCGCCAGCGCGCTCCGCTCGATCACCTCTAGAGCGCGATCCGCGACGGCTTCCTTCAGCTTCCCGCTACGCAGCAGCTTCGCCCACCCCAGGATCGGAGTCAGGGGATTGCGGAGTTCGTGGGAGAGATTCGCCAAAAATTCGTCTTTAGTGCGGTTAGCAATTTCTGCTTCTTGGCGGGCAAACTGTTCCTGTTCCAATAACTGCGATCGCTCTGTCTCAAACTGCTTGCGAGCGGTGATATCCTCCAAAGACAGCAAAATCATTAAAGCTCGGTCTTCTCGTTCAAGTTTGCAAGCATTCAGCAGCATAGTTTTGGAGCCGATATGCTCAAAAAAATGAGTCAACTCAAAGTTTTGAAGCTGAACATCGCTCACCAGAATATCTTCCAATATCCATCGCAATTGAGGGATATTCCACTGCCCGTTTCCTAGCTCAAACAGCGAAGAGTTCGCTGTTTCTGAGGATAAAACCTGAAACGTTTCATAGAACGATCGATTTGCTTTGTGCACTCGGAAATCAGCATCTAGCGTGACTAAAGGCGTTTGCACAGTTTCCACAATAGCTTCAGCGTAGTTGCGGGCCTCCTCCAAAGTTCTGGCACTGCGTTTTAGAGCATCAATATCGATCAAAACCATCACCACGCCCTCAATCTGGTTTTCCGTTGTGCGGTAAGGGCGAATGCGGAGGTTGTACCAATATCCCGACAAAGTTTTAACTTCTCGTTCTTGCGTCTGGAGAGTATCAATTACCTCCAAAATCATCTGTTCCAAGTCAGGAACATCAAGAGTCGATCGGATGTCGCTAAAGGGTCGTCCAATATCTGTGATAATCAGATTAAAAAGTTTCTGCGCCGTGGGCGTAAAGCGTCGAATTTCTAAATTGTTTGCCAGCATTAAAACTGGGATATTGATACTAGCAAGCAAATTTGTCAGATCGTTATTGACCCGGCTTTGTTCGAGATTTCGGCTGCGAAGTTCCTCGTTAGTAGTGGTGAGTTCCTCGTTAGTAGCTTGAATCTCTTCTTTGGCCGTTTCTAGTTCCTCGTTGATGCTTTGCAGTTCCTCATTGCTGGAGAGGATTTCTTCGTTGGCAACTTTGAGGTCTTGGTTGAGATATTCCTGCTCCTGAATTAGCGATTGCAGGTGCGATCGCGCCGCAAGTTTTTCTTGGTTAGCGGCGGCAAGCGCCTGCGTCAGCCGCTCATTTTCGGGATCGGAATCACCTCGATCGCCACTTTCAGCGGTGACAGTGGAAAAGTCGATCGCCGGGGCTAAAACTTCTTCAAACAGCACCAAAAAATAGCGTGCTGCGGTGGTGTGCGACTGGAACGGCACCACCTCTATATTCACTGCAGCCGATCGCCCGCCCCATTCAACCAATACCCTTTCTTTCCTAACAGTCGCGTTCTGCGATTGTGCCTGAGAAATTGCGGTGCGAAGCTCCACAAGCAAGCCTCCCCTTGCCATTGTCAGCAAGTTTAAGTCCGGCGTTCCGGCTACCACTCTAAAGTAAGGATCGATATCTCCCCGCACTTGCAGGATTTTCATCTGCTCGTTAACAAGCACGCTGGCTGGGGCATAGCGATTCAAAATCAGTTGGTCAGTTTCGCGATCTAAGTCAAAATTATCGATCGAATTGTCTTCATTCATTCTCTGTTCTCGAACAGCTTTAGCGACGGGATATAAACTCGGCACCAAGGAAAATGTGGGACGAGACACCGTGAAGTTTTTGGCATAAATTTTATACTTTTTATCGACAGAAGTAAACAAATATGAAAATTTTCCCGTACTTTCAGAACTGCCTAATAACAGAAAGCCTGCTGCGTTGAGACTGTAATGAAAAATCGGCATCACTTTTTTTTGCAGCGACTCTCCCAAGTAGATCAGGACATTGCGGCAGCTAACTAAATCGAGATTGGAAAAAGGCGGATCGCTGCCTAAGTCTTGTCGCGCAAATACACACAGTTCGCGGACTGCTTTGCAGATTCTATAACTACTTCCTTCTTCGGCGCGAATAAAGAAGCGATCGCGGCGTTCTGGTGAAACGTCTACCATCTGGTTTTCTGAGTAGATGGCAGACCTCGCTTTGCCGATCGCCGTCTCGCTGATATCTGTAGCAAAAATCTGAATCGGGGGCGAAAGATCCCGATCGCTCAAAAACTCTAACAAGCAAATGGCGATCGAATAAACTTCTTCACCAGTGGAACATCCCGCCACCCAAATCCGAATGGGAGCGTCTGGCGATTTATTTTGGGTAATGGCGGGGAAAACCAGCTCTTTTAAATTTTCAAAGGCTTCGGGATCGCGGAAGAAACTGGTAACGTGGATCAAGATTTCTTCATACAAAGCTGTGACTTCAGCCGCATTTTGTCGCAGGTATTCGGCATAATCATCGAGGTTTTCGAGCTTGTACAATACCATCCGCCGCTGGATGCGCCTCGCGATCGTTGTGGGTTTGTAGTGGCTAAAATCAACGCCTGCGGTTGATTTTAGCAGGGCAAAAATAGTTGCCAGGGCATCTCCCGGTTCGGGCGATTCTTCAACTTTTGCTAGGGAAATTGTGGAAGTTAGAAGGCCGCTGCCGCTATAGTTTGCCAGTTCCTCGGCAATTTTTTCCGGCGGCAGAACAAAATCGACATTCCCTGTAGCGACAGCGGTATTCGGCATACTATCGAATTTTGCCGTGTCTTGACATTGAGCAAAAGTCATGCCTCCGGCTGCTTTGATTGCCTTGAGCCCTAGGGAACCGTCTCCGTCTCCCCCGGATAATACTACGGCGATCGCCTTGTGGCCGCGATCGGTCGCCAATGAGGTAAAAAACGCATCTCCCGGCATATATTTGCCATAAATCTTCTCGCGCGGGGATAGTTGCAGCACGCCTTTACACAGCACCATCTTGGTGTTGGGCGGAATAATGTAGACTTGATTCGGCTCTACAGCCATGCCGTCTTTTACCTCACTAACAGGCATTTTCGTCTGTCTGGCGAGAATCTCGGTTAGCAGACTTTTGTGATCCGGGGCTAAATGCTGAATCAGCACAAACGCCATACCCGTATCTACCGGCAAATGGCTGAGTAACCCCGTGAATGCTTCGAGCCCTCCTGCTGAGGCGGCAATCCCGACAATGGGAAAGGGGGCTTCAGTTTCGGCTAATTGTTGGCTGTCGAGGGCGGCTGGGGCGATCGATTCTGCTGGTTTAATTTCAGGGGAAGATTCATTAGAAGTCATAATTTGAATTCCTCGACTTCAGCTAATCAGTAGCATACTTTTGTAAGCCGACCACTGAGTAATTTGTACTATTTTTATTTTAACTTAAATTGTCGGTATTCTCCCTATTTCTTAAGGATTGAGGAGGTATTTATAACTATTAGATATAGCGGTTATCAGAACAAGCGGGTAGGAAGCATCTCAGTTTTGTATTTGAGCGCGCGATCGTCCCCGCTCGCGAGTAAAATACGCGAGCGTGTACGCTCGCATTATAATAAAAAAAATACTTCTTGCAAAACACAAATGCTCCCGATCCGGTATGCAGATACTCTGTACGGTCGAGCTTTTCATGTCAAAATTAATACCTAACTTTTTTGATTAAGGCTATATTTCCAAAACTTCTAATTTTTGATATATATTAGATCGTTTCCGGTTGCATTGGAATAATAAAATCGAGTCAACAGTCAACAGTCAACAGTTAACAATCACCTAACGTTACAAATAGATATAAACCCGGTTTCTAAGATTTACGCAAGGGGGAGAAACCGGGTTTCTTAGAGTTTTTGATTGGGTGACGATAAATATAGATAGAAACCAGATTTCTGAGATTTACGCAGGGGAGAGAAACCCGGTTTCTACGACTTTTTGGTTGGGTGACGATAAATATAGATAGAAACCAGGTTTCTGAGATTTACGCAGGGGAGAGAAACCCGGTTTCTACGACTTTTTGGTTGGGTGACAATAAATATAGATAGAAACCAGGTTTCTGAGATTTACGCAGAATAGATATCTCGCTCTCGATCGCACAATTAATTCCCACGATTTACCGCAACCGACCACAATTTATGTCATAGTTGTAAGGAAAAACTTATTAAAGTCCAATAGCCCTACCTTCCCAAGTGGGCGATAAAAGCTTAAAATAGGGTGTTCTGAACAGAAAGTAGGGGGTATGGGAGCAGGTTCTCAGCCCGAACGATGGGACAACCAAATAGGCCCTAGGGGGGATAGCATTTAAGCGATTTCGTGCGTAGTTTCTGAATATGGCAGCCGCCGACGAAAGTATACAAAAAACACGATTTTTTAAGTATTTGGGCCCAATTCCTACCATCGCTCTAACAGGGTACCTAATCCCTAAGATTGTTTCACAATTTTAGCAACTCAAACTGCTATAAATTAACCTCGATTATATTTTTTCAAGCTGATCAGATTAATTAGCTGCTAATCGGCGGTACTTAAATGAACTTAATTAACGAAAATACATGGGGATCGATCGCCCCAAGTGCGATCGACTTAGAACTCGAAGCTAAAACCGATGCCCCTTTTCCGATCGTCGGAATTGTGGCCTCTGCAGGAGGGTTGGAAGCATTCATCCAGTTGCTGATCCACTTACCCGCAGATACCGGCATGGCATTTGTGCTGATCCAGCACCTAGCGCCGGATCGCCACAGTTTGCTGGGCGAAATTCTTGCCAGAACCACGCAAATGCCCGTGCGCGAGGTGGAAGACGGCATCGCCGCAGAACCGAACCATGTCTACATCATTCCGCCGAATACCAAGCTGCGGCTGCAGGAAGGAAGGCTGAGACTGATGCCGAGGGAAAAGATTTTTGGCAAATATATGCCGGGAGATGCGTTTTTCGAGTCCTTAGCACTCGATTGGGGACAAAAAGCCATCGCCGTAGTTTTATCGGGAGCCGATGGAGACGGCGCTCTGGGGCTGATCGCCATCAAAGCAGCCGGAGGCGTGACTTTTGCTCAATGCGAAGCAACCGCAAAATTTGACAGTATGCCCAGTACCGCCGTCGCTACAGGCAGTGTAGACTTCATTCTGCCGCCTGAAGCAATTGCGCGGGAACTGGCAAATCTCAGCCACCACGCCTTTCTCGCCCTGCCGCTTCCCGTGGTTAACACTGAGGAATTTCCCGAACCTGGATCGGCCCTGGCGACGATTTTTGCGCTGCTCCAATCCAGTACAGGCGTTGACTTCAGCCACTACAAACCGGCCACCCTGAACCGGCGGATGCAGCGGCGGATGCTGCTGTACAAGCTGGAACGAGTGGAAGATTACGCTCAATATTTGCTGGATCATCCGGCGGAAGTCAGAGCTTTGTATGAAGAAATCCTGATCCACGTCACGAGTTTTTTCCGCGACTTAGAAGTTTTTCAACGCTTAAAAGAACAAGTTTTTCGCACAATTACCCAAAATAAATCAACAGAGGCTCCGGTGCGGATTTGGGTGGCTGGATGTTCGACTGGTGAAGAAGTTTATTCGATCGCCATTTGCTTGTTAGAGTATTTGGGCGATCGGGATCTTTCGCTGCCGATCCAAATTTTTGCCACAGATATCAGCGAAGGGGCGATCGGCAAAGCTCGGTCTGGTTTATACACAGAAAACCAGATGTTAGGCGTTTCACCAGAGAGACGCACTCGCTTCTTTGTCTCCGTAGAAGGAGACCGATATCGCATCAGCAAAGCAGTCCGCGAACTGTGCGTATTCGCCCGACAAAACTTAGGCATCGACCCGCCTTTTTCTAATCTCGATTTGATTAGCTGCCGCAATGTACTGATTTATTTAGCAGAACCTTTACAAAAACGAGTTTTATCGATTTTTCATTACAGTCTCAACCCAACAGGCTTCTTGATGCTCGGCACTTCCGAAAGTACGGGGAAATCTTCGGACTTATTTAATTTAGCCGACGGCCAGTCGAAAATTTATGCCAAAAAGTTAACGGCGACTCGTCCCCGACTGTCCTTTGCAACAAGTTTCTCTCCCCTCAACCAAATAGAAAATTCCCAGCGAATGAATCCAAATTTTGCCAACAGCTTTGACTTGGGACGCGAAACAGACCAATTGATTTTAACTCGCTGTGCTTTTGTGGGGGCGGTGGTCAACGACCAGATGGACATTGTGCAACTGCGGGGAGATACCAATCGCTATTTGAAATTAACACCCGGAACGCCGAGTTTAAATTTGTTTGCAATGGCGGTTTCAGGATTGTCTCTGGAACTTCGCACGGCTATTTATCAAGCGCAAACTCAGAACGTGACGGTGAGAAAAGAACGGGTGAGGCTGCAAGAGGGCGAATTCACGAATTTTGTTAATTTTGAGGTGATTCCGTTCCAACCTGCGATCGCTGAAGTGCGCTATTTTTTGTTAGTGTTTGAAGAAGCTTTACCCCCAGCGCTCGACCTGGCTGACGTAACTTTTGACAGCGTAGAACCAAACGATTTGGAACGGGAAATAGTGCGGCTCAGACAGGAACTGGCCACCGCCAACCAAGACAAAACTGTGGCTCAATTGCACCTGCAAGCGGTGGTAGAGGAGCAAGAAAATCTCAATCAAGACCTGAGAGTTGCTAACGAAGAAATTATTTCGAGCAATGAAGAACTGCAAAGCATTAACGAAGAACTAGAAACTGCCAAGGAAGAAATTCAGGCGACTAATGAAGAACTGATTACCACTGTTGAGGAACTTCGCACTCGAAATCTAGATTTGCAGCAGGTTAATAACGATGTAACTAATTTGCTGGCAAGTATCAGTATTCCTATTTTAATGCTGGCAAACGATTTGCGGATTCGCAGCTTTACGCCGATGGCGCAGCGGCTGTTCAATCTGATTTCTACGGATGTCGGGCGCCCGTTTAGCGACATCCGAGCCAATCTGGAAATTCCCAATTTAGAAGCGATGATTTGGGAAGTGCTCGATACTCTCAATACCAAAGAACAAGAAGTGCAAACTGCATTGGGACATTGGTACGCCCTCCGCATTCGTCCTTACCGTACAGCGGAAAACCAGATTGAGGGTGTGGTGATGGTTTTGATTGATATTGACGATCTCAAACGCAGTGCTGCAACCCTAGAAACAGCCCGCAACTATGCAGAAACAATTGTGGAAAGTGTGCCAACTCCTTTAATCGTGCTGGATGCTAGTTTCCGAGTGAATACCGCTAATCGATCGTTCTACGAAACGTTTAAAGTTTCATCTTCAGAAACCGCCCAAACTTGTTTGTTTGAAATTGCTGACGGGCAGTGGAATATCTCGCAACTGCGAGGTATGTTGCAAGATATTCTGCTTAATAATGTGGAAGTTGAAAATTTTGAGGTGGAGCAGGTTTTTGAGCGGCTAGGGCCGAAAACTGTGCTGCTAAATGCTTGTAAAGTTGAGCCAGAAGAGAGGGTTTCGATGATTCTGCTGTCGGTGGAGGATATAACCGATCGCAAGCAGTTTGAGACAGAGCGATCGCAGTTATTGGAGCAGGAAAAGTGGGCCCGCCAACAAGCAGAAATTGCTAACAGAGCTAAGGATGAATTTCTGGCGAATCTCTCCCACGAGCTCCGCAATCCCCTGACTCCGATTCTAGCGTGGGCGCAAATACTCCGCACCGGAAACTTGAAAGAAGCAGCCACCGATCGCGCCCTAGATGTGATCGAGCGCAGCGCTATGACGCAAGCTCAGTTAATCGAAGATATTATCGATATTTCGCGGATTACCAACGGTAAGCTTCAACTCAATATTAGTTCGATCGATCTGGCTTCTGTGGTGCAAGCTGCGATCGATGGGCTGCAATTATCAGCGGAGGCCAAAAACCTTGAAATTGTTTCGCAGTTGACTTCTGTAACTGTCTTGGGCGATGCCGATCGCTTGCAACAAGTTGTGTGGAATATCTTGTCTAATGCGATTAAGTTTACTCCACGGGGGGGACGAGTGGAAGTTGCTTTACAGGCGATCGGCGATCGCGCTCAAATTCAAGTCACCGACACGGGAAAAGGGATGGCGCCGGAGTTGTTGCCGCACATTTTCGATCGCTTCCGCCAAGGAGATTCTAGCACGACTAAGACAAATCAAGGTCTGGGATTGGGTTTGTCGATCGTCTACCATCTCGTGGAATTGCACGGGGGAAGGGTGCAAGCGGATAGTCAGGGGGATGGAAAAGGAACTACAATAACTGTGAGATTGCCCTTGCGAGGCTCCCCTGAAGATATTGCACGGCTAAACGCTTTAGAGTCGGCTGCACTGTCAGAGTCTTTGAACACTTTAGGCGATCGTGTCCCTTCTTTAGAAAATTTGCAGGTTTTAGTTGTCGATGATGAAGCTGATACCCGCGAGCTCTTAAAATTCGTGCTCGAAAGCTACGGCGCGGAGGTATTGACGGCGGAATCTGTCAAAGTAGCGATGGCTGCTTTGACGGAAAATCCCGGCAGATATGACGTGCTGATTTCGGATTTGGGAATGCCCGAAGAAAACGGATATTCTTTAATTCGGCAAGTGCGAGCTCTGGCTGCAGCAGCCGGAGGAAAAATCCCGGCGGCGGCGCTGACTGCGTATGCGAGCGAGCCAGAGCGCGAAAGGGCGATCGCAGCGGGTTTTCAAACACATATTGCTAAGCCTGTGAAGCCAGTTCAAATAGCATTAATAGTGGCAAATTTAGCAGGAAAATTTTAAGCAATGTGGAGATTAGATTCGGCGGTTTTAACCGCCGTCTAATCTTTTTTTTCTTCAGTCCGCGGAGGCGGACATCGTTTGTGTAGACGCGGTTTCAACCGCCGTCTAATCTCGGACATCGTTTGTGTAGACGCGGTTTCAACCGCCATCTTATCTAAAAACAATTGCCAAAAAGAGCACAAGATGAGACAATACAAAAAAATATAGAAATTCGGGAGTTATGATTCTTGGTAAGTATTAAATGTCGGGATATTACCTTCTCAAATATTCAAGCCATAATCTTTGACAAAGACGGCACTCTAGAGGATTCTCAGGAGTTTTTGAGACTTTTGGGGCTTAAGCGATCGCGCCTCGCAGATGCTCAAATTCCCGGCGTTGGAGAGCCTTTACAAATGGCTTTCGGCATCGAAAGCGGCAGCATTGACCCCACGGGTTTGCTAGCCGTGGGCAGTCGCAGAGAAAATGAGATTGTGGCGGCGGGATACATTGCGGAAACTGGCAGGGGATGGTTGGAATCTTTAACTATTGCGGGCCGCGCTTTTGATGAAGCGGACGAAATGTTTAAAAATGCGTCATCTTCTCCTATGTTTGTCGGCAGTTTGGAAGTGCTGAAATATCTTTCGGAAGCTGGTTTAAAGCTGGGAATTTTGTCTGCTGCTACGACGGCGGCGGTGCAGAAATTTGTGAAAACCCATGAATTAAGCGATTGGATTCAGTTAGAAATGGGTGTGGATTCCACGGAACTTAATAAACCAAATCCGAGATTGTTTTTGCAAGCTTGTGAACAACTGGGAGTAAATCCCGCAGCGACGTTGATGGTGGGAGATTCAACGGGTGATATTCAGATGGGTCAGAATGCGGGGGCGGCTGGCTGTATCGGGATTTGTTGGGGAAATGCTTTGGCTAGTCATTTGGAAAAGGCTGATGTGGCGATCGCATCTTTGGATGAAATCATAATTGTAGCAGAGTAGGGAAACGGCATTGCCGTCTCCTCCAAATCAGGCCGATGGTAGGGAAACGGCATTGCCGTTTCCCTACAAACAACGCAAACCGAGAATTACGATATCCCTTTCAACGCCATCAAGTTCGGTGACTTGCGGCAGATATCCCCACTGCTGAAAGCCAAATTTCTCGAACAATCTTAAACTCGGCTGATTGTGGGCAAAAATCAGGCCTATCAGGTTTTTAAGTTGCAATTCGGGACTCCGCAGGATTGCCGATTGCAATAATTTTTGTCCAATTCCGCAGCGTTGGCGATCGGGCGAGACGTAGAGGCTAACTTCTGCTGTATGCTGATAGGCGGCGCGTCCGTAGAAAAGCTGAAAACTCAGCCACCCCACAATATTTTGTTCTGATTCCATTACCCAAATCGGCCAGGTATTGGGAGAATGTTCTCTGTACCACGCGAGGCGACTTTCTACTGAAACTGGTTCTAAATCTGCTGTGGACATTCTGCCCGGTATTGCTGCGTTATATATTTGAACAATTGCTGCTAAATCGCTTTCTACTGCGGATCTGATTTTCATGGTTTGGTTGACTGTTAGGTGTTAGCTGTTAGTTGTTAGTTGTTAGTTGTTAGTTGTTAGTTGTTAGTTGTTAGTTGTTAGTTGTTAGTTGTTAGTTGTTATAGCAATCCTAAATCATTTGTTAATTTCTTACTCCCTCCCCGAACTCGCGGAGAGGGTTGGGGTGGGGTAAAAATATTTACGACTCCTGCAAGGATTGCTATAGGTGTTAGTTGTTAGTTGTTAGTTGTTAGGCGTTAGCTGTTAGCTGTTAGCTGTTAGTTGTTAGGCGTTAATTGTTAGTTGTTAGTTGTTAGCTGTTAGCTGTTAACCAATAACCAATAACCAATAACCAATAACCAATAACCAATAACCAATAACCAATAACCAATAACCAATAACCAA
>NZ_JAUBTN010000031.1:0-73027 GCF_036705055.1 Microcoleus sp. CZ3-B2
ATTAGTCATTAGTCATTAGTCATTAGTCATTAGTCATTAGTCATTAGTCATTAGTCATTAGTCATTAGTCATTAGTTGTTGGGAATTGGTTATTAGTTATTGGTTATTGGTTATTGGTTATTGGTTACTTGCTACGAATTCCCAATTTCCCATTCTCAATTCCCAATAACAAATAACAAATAACAGTCAACAGTCACGAGTCAACAGTCAACAGTCAACAGTCATCAGTTATGGGTTATGGGTTATTAAATATTCGTTATTGGCGCGAGACATGGGACTGGTGACTGAAGGCTAAAAATCCAGAAACACAAACAAGTAAAAATCAGGAAAACACTTTTTTAGAGCTATGAAAACTCAACAAAGTCAAGACCGGGTGATTATTTTCGATACGACTTTGCGCGACGGAGAACAATCTCCGGGTGCATCTCTGAATGTCGATGAAAAGCTGACGATCGCTCGACAGTTAGCGAGATTGGGCGTGGATGTGATAGAAGCGGGTTTCCCTTTCACCAGCACGGGAGATTTTGAGGCCGTCCAAAAAATAGCGCGATCGGTCGGCACGGAAAATGGGCCGACAATTTGCGGTTTGGCACGGGCGAGAAAGCCGGATATCAAAACAGCAGCCGAAGCTCTGAAACCGGCGGTAAATTCGCGAATTCATACGTTTCTGGCTACGTCGGATATTCACTTGGAATATAAGCTGAAAAAGACGCGGGCAGAAATTCTGGAAATAGTGCCGGAAATGGTGGCCTACGCTAAATCTTTTGTGGAAGATGTCGAGTTTTCGCCGGAAGATGCTTGTCGTTCGGAACCGGAGTTTTTGTATCAGGTTCTGGAACGGGCGATCGCCGCAGGGGCGACTACTGTTAATATTCCCGATACTGTTGGCTACACGACTCCGAACGAGTTTGGGGCTTTGATTCGGGGAATTAAGGAAAATGTGCCGAATATCGATCGCGCAATTATTTCGGTTCACGGTCACAATGACTTAGGATTGGCTGTTGCTAACTTTTTGGAAGCTGTGAAAAATGGCGCAAGACAGTTAGAATGCACGATTAATGGTATTGGCGAACGGGCGGGAAATGCGGCTTTGGAAGAGTTGGTAATGGCGCTTTACGTGCGCCGCCAATATTTTAATCCGTTCTTGGGCCGGCCAGCCGATTCTGAGGAACCGCTGACTAATATTGACTCGCGCCAAATTTACAAAACTTCCCGCTTGGTTTCCAATTTAACGGGGATGTTGGTGCAGCCAAATAAAGCGATAGTCGGGGCCAATGCTTTCGCCCACGAGTCGGGAATTCACCAAGATGGGGTGCTGAAAAATAAGCTGACATACGAGATTATGGATGCTGAGTCGATCGGCTTAACGGAAAATCAAATCGTACTGGGCAAATTATCCGGCCGCCACGCTTTTCACACTCGCTTAAAAGAGTTGGGTTTTGAAATGGCTGACGATGAGCTAAATAAAGCTTTTGTCAAATTTAAGGATTTAGCGGACAAGAAAAAAGAGATTACCGATTGGGATTTGGAGGCGATCGCCAACAACGAAGCCCACCAAGCACCGGAACTGTTCCGGTTAGAATTGGTGCAGGTTTCCTGCGGCGACAAATCTCGCCCGACAGCAACCGTTACGGTGCGGAATCCATCGGGAGAAGAATTGACGGATGCTGCGATCGGCACCGGGCCAGTGGATGCGATTTACAGAGCAATTAACCGCGTGGTAAACGTACCGAACGAGTTGATTGAGTTTTCTGTACAATCAGTAACAGCCGGCATAGATGCGATCGGCGAAGTAACAATTCGTCTGCGCCACGAAGGGAAAGTATTTTCCGGTCACTCAGCAAACACCGACATCATAGTCGCCTCCGCAGAAGCATACATCAGCGCCTTAAATCGACTGTACGTGTCATTGCAGCCTGAAAAATCCTCCGAACAGCCAACTGCGATCGCCAATCAAGTTGTTGCACAAGCACAGCGCTGATAAATTTGCAGTCAACCATCTTGCTTAAACCAAACCGCAGACGAACCCAGATCGAAGCAGATTAAACTAAATTAATCTGCCTTGATCCGCGTTCATCTGCGGTTAAAAATTAACTTAATCACCGAAAAATAATCATGTAAAAAATGCAAGAAGAAACCTTAAACAAAGAGCGAGAATTCCACGATGCCTGGGCATCAACAATAGATATTGACGGCATTCGAGTCAATGATTACTTTGAAGCTTGTACTGCCCCAGAAAATAGATTTATCCTCAAACAAATAGGTGATATTACCGGAAAACGCCTCTTAGATTTAGGCTGCGGTGCTGGAGAAAATAGCGTTTATTTTGCCAAAAAAGGCGCGCAATGCGTAGCTGCAGACTATTCTCAGGGCATGGTAGATGTGGCCTTGAAATTAGCAGAAAAAAACGGCGTTATTATAGAAGGTTGTACTGTCAATGCAATGGCGCTAGATTTTCCAGATAACAGTTTTGATATTGTTTACGCTTCTAACTTGCTGCACCATTTACCGGAACCAGAAAAAGCAATTCGCGAAATGCAGCGCGTCCTGAAACCAGGGGGAAAAGCTTGTTTTTGGGACCCGATGAAGCACAATCCGGTGATTAATGTTTACCGCAGAATGGCTACTGAGGTGCGGACTGAGGATGAAAGTCCTTTGGATATTAATATTGTGAATTTTGTCGAGTCTTTGTTTTCAAAGACGGCTTACGATACATTTTGGCTGGCGGCGCTGTGGATTTTTTTACGCTTTTATTTGATCGAGAAAATACATCCCAATGAGGAGCGTTACTGGAAAAAAATTATTATTGAACAAGAGAGATTGAAACCGGAATATTCTCGATTGGAAGGGTTGGATGGGTTGTTAAAGAAGTTGCCTTTGATGAAGCGGTTGGCTTGGAATTTGGCTGTGGTAGCAACGAAGTAATTAAAAGAAGGAAGTTCGGCAACGGATTATGTAACGGATGTAACGGATGTAACGGATGTAACGGATGTAACGGATGTAAGTCCGTCGGAAAAGGGAAGAGGGAAGAGGGAAGAAGAAGGCTTTAGTGGTAGGGTTCGTCAGTTTTGAGATTCTTGTATCAGCGCCGAAAGTATGATTTTGACGCGCCATTTATTGTCCGGTGCGTCAGTTTTGAGATTGTTTGTTTGTCGCAAAAATAATCGTAGCTGACGCACCCTACTTTCAACTCTAAAAGAAGTACAATAAGTCAAAGCATTTAATTAAGAGGCTAATTATGCCAGAAACTATTACTGCTGTCTACGAAAACGGGGTTTTGCGTCCCCTCAGTCCTTTGTCTTTCCAAGATGGGGAAACTGTGGAAATCACAATTGTAGCGGAAGTTTCGCCGGAAGAACTCAAGGGCGATCGCGAATTGGCGATTAAGTTGATGGATGTACGGGGATTGATGGGTGTACCAAACAAACAGGGTAAGCTCGATCGAGCAGAATTAATCAAGCGCGCCCAACAGTGGCGCGAATTGATGAAAAAAATGGAACCGCTACCAGGTAAACCTGTCTCAGAAATCGTTATTGAGGATCGCGGCCCGTGGTAAATGCTTATTTTGTCGATACTAGCGCTTTAGTCAAACGGTACGTGCCTGAAATAGGCAGTGAGTGGATTCTATCCATTACCGATCCTGTTACAAACAGCGATTTAGTTATTAGCCAGATTACTTGGGTGGAGGTACACAGCGCTTTTGCACGCCGCTTACGGGATGGAAGTTTGTCTGCGGAGCGCTTTGATTTAATTGTGCAAAAAGTGAGGGAGGATTTTGAAAATGAATACCGAGTTGTAGATGTCGATCGAACTTTGATAGAAACAGCCGCCGAATTGGTGATGCAACATCCGCTGCGGGCTTATGATGCTGTGCAATTAGCGTCTGCTTTGCGCTTTCAATCTACTTCTATCCTTTCGCAGCCAGAAACTCAACTAATTTTTGTTTCGGCGGACAACCGATTGCTGGATATTGCTCAGTCGGCAGGATTGGCAATCGATAATCCTAATAATTATCCCTCATCAAACGGTTCGTAGTGAGGAATGCAAGTCCTAGGATGGATGGGGACACCAGGACGCACTACGAACCTATATTGCTGCGATGGTTATTTATAGGATTTCCTTCAAGGTTTTAACTAATATTTGATTCTGTTCTTCCGTACCTACACTAATTCGCAATTTGTCTTCTAATCGCGGCTGATTGAAGTATCGAATCAGTATTCCCCGTTGTTTCAGTGTTTGATAAATTCTTTCTGCATCGCCGCCCAGCGGCCTAACTAACAAAAAGTTGGTTTGCGATGGCCAAACTTCAAAGCCTAATTCTTTGAAAATGACGGCTATTTTTGCTCTGGAAGCCTTGACTTTTTCGGCGTTGGCTGTTTTGTGCTCTGAATCTGCGATCGCACTCGCCGCCACCGCATAGGCTACAGCATCAACATTGTAGCTGTCTTTAATTTTATTTAATTCAGCCAGCAGCAGCGGATTTGCTATAGCAAAACCCAGCCTTAATCCCGCCAGCGAATAACCTTTTGAAAGAGTTCTCAAAACTATAACATTACTGTACTTTTTTGTCAACTCCAAAGCATTTTCTTCGGCGAAATCTACATAAGCTTCATCAATCACAAGAATACCCGATAACTCTTGAGCCAGTTTCTCCAAATCTGCCACAGATATGGCTGTTCCCGATGGACTGTTTGGCGAAGCTACAAATGTCACAGCACCTCTGGCTGCTATTAGCAAATCGACTGGTAACTGGTAATCGTCGGGATAAGGAACTTCGACAAATTGTGCATCTTGAATTTGTGCCAAAGTGCGGTACAATACATAGGTTGGCGCGGGACAAACAATCTGTTTTCCCGGTTCGCCCGCAGCGCGAACTATCAAGTTTAATAAATCATCGCTGCCGTTACCTACCGCAATCCAATCGTCAGGTACTCCCAAAACTTTACTAGCAGCAATGCGGAAATTTTTGCCCGTTGGATCTGGATAGCGCCGCAGCATTTCTCCGTCTATTTCCTGAAGCACTTTTAAGGCTTTGGGAGAAGGCGGATAGGGATTTTCATTAGAATTTAGTTTAATGATTTTGGTGCCTGCGGGTGGCTGTTCTCCCGGCACGTAACCCGACATTTCATGGATGTTTGTGCGAAAGTAATTCATCTATTATCTAGCGTTAACTTGCGTTAATTTGCGGTTCAAAAAAATTATATCAAACAATTAGTGACTATCCGATTTATACCCAAATCAATTAACTTTTGCATATCCGCTCGATCGTCCACCGTCCACGCCACAATGTCAACTCCCTGACTGCGGCTTTCTTGAATCAGTGCGGGATTTTCTAGCAAAATGCGATACTGGCTGCTAATCAAGTTATCGCCCTGCGCCACAGCTTGAGATAATTGAGTTTTGTATGCTTCTAGATTAGCAACAATGTGTCCGATCGCCAAATCGCCAGACAGCCGCCGCACTTGTGCCAAAAATTGCTCGCTAAACGAGGTAATGATGCACTTGTGTTGAATTTCTGCGCCCTGTAAACTATTGACAAAATCCGCCACTTCTGAATCCGACCATTCGCAATGCGGCTTGACATCAAAATAGAGAAATTTGTCAACTTTTTTCAGGATAACTAATGCTTCTGCGAAAGTAGGAATTTTTTGTCCTAAAAATTCATCACTAAACCATTTTCCCGCATTAAGTGTTTGCAATTGAGACAGCTTTTGTTCCCTGAATTTACCAGAAAATCCAGTGATTCTATCTAATGTTGCGTCGTGAAAAATCATCGGTACGCTGTCGGCTGATAGCTGGATGTCAAATTCGATCGAATTAGCTTTGCGGGCGATCGCCAGTTCAAAAGCTGCTAAAGTGTTCTCCGGGGCGATCGCCGAAAAACCCCGATGTGCGATAATTTCTACATTCACTATCTCGCGCCCTCTAAAAAATTGGCCACAGTTTGATTAAAAGTTTCCGGTTGAGTCAAAAAACACCAATGATTCCCCGGTACTTTTGTAGCGGTAAGATTTTTCAAGTATTTCTTGTACGGCTGCATTTGCCAATCCAGGCGATTTACGCCTTTTTCCGGCTGTACGAACAAAGTTGGGATTTCAATATTTTCAGTCAAACCGGCAACTTTCATCACTTCTGCAAATATCTGATTTCTGGCGGGAATCGTAAATTTACTGCCCCAACTTCCGTCTAATTTTGGTTCGATTTGGTGTTGGAATATCATTTGCTGCGCGTCACTCCAACCGGCGTATTCTCCCGATTGTTTGGCTGCTGCTTCTGCTTGGGCTAAAGTCGCAAACGGGCCCATACATTTGAGACAATCTAATTTCCGGTAAACAATTGGGAGGGTGAGTTTCATCGCTGCGGGCAGTTTGGTGATGAAGATCGGGTCTACTAAAATCATACTGCAAAAGCGATCGGGATTTTGTCTCGCCCAAATCGGTGCTAGTTTTCCCGTCCAAGAATGTCCCAAAATGTGGCAGGAAGACCAGTTGAGATGTGCCATCAAAGCTTCTAAATCTGCGATCGCACTTGCAAAAGTATAGCCGGTTTCCGGTTTGCTGCTCTCTCCGTGGCCGCGCATATCCGGCGCTACAATATGATAGCGGTTCGCCAAGTAATTGCCGAGGCTAGTCCAGACAACAGCACTATCTGCTAAACCGTGCAACAGCAGCAAGCGCGCCACTTTTTCTGTTGCTTTTTCTGTCTCTGTTGCTGAGTTCCATTCTAGGTAAGAAAGTTCAATTTCTGGTAAATGTAAGCTTTTGCGAGCAGGCATAATTAAAGTTTTTTTTAAAATAGTTAAGCTGCAGATATCAGTAAGGTTCGTAGTGCGGACTTTAGTCCGCTATTCGGGTGCGGACTAAAGTCCGCACTACGAGCGAAACGGTTTTTGTGATGGCGATATACCGGGTATGATTTCATTTTTGAAACAAGCATTTTTTACCAAGCGTGGGAGCACCTCAAGAACTCGCAATATAATAAATCCACAATCGGTAGGAGCTGGTGTTTTTCATTGAGCGTGCGAGCATCTCAAGAGCTCGCGTATTGTACAACTCGCGAGTTTTTGAGGCGATCGCACTCAAAACATCCAAAACCCAGATGTTCCCGGCTTGACGCTGCGCCGGAGCCTTTTCTGGGTTATTTTGAATGTTTTGACGGTCGAATTGGCCGATCTTCAACTACTTTATGGTTGTGGTTCAGATACTTCAGTTTGGACGATCGGCTCTTTAGCAATTTTGCTCAATTTCACTGAATCCAACAAGCTTTCCCAATCAGCCTTGAGGGTTGGATCGTCAGGCTGAGCCCGTCTTGCTGCAGCTAGGGTGCTGATGGCATCTTGCCAAATCCCATTTTCAGCATAAATAAAGCTTTTCTGGCGCGGATCTGCCTTTTCTAATTGACTGCGGATATCTGGACTGAGTTCAACTCGCCGCACAGTACCCATTTGGAACAGATCGCCGGATCTATCTTGAGGATTGTCGCAAATCACTGTCAAACTCCAACGGTAATTTTTTCCTACTTCCAATGGTGGCACATTTTTATTAGCGGGGATACTAACCTCGACAGTCCCTGATAAATTGCTAATTTCGAGAGTCTGTTTATAAATCTCCTTGTCGTTTGGATCTAGCAGACTAAATTCGGCTAATTTCGCTCTTATGGGAGGCCAGTTGAAAAAGAATGTTGGATAGTCGGAAACAGTCCGTGCGAAGTTATTTGGAGGAACTAAGGGTATGAGATATATTGGATTTGGGTTGGAGTCGAGCGCGCAGCCGCCGCGCGTACTTCGTGGTGTTACTGGTGGCTTGAACTGCATATCTATATCTTCACGGGGCTGAACGAAGCGCGGCCCTCCCGATTGAGTTAACGGTTTGCCGGGATCTTCCCTCGGCATTGGCTGTGCCAGACTTGCAAATTGGCAAGCGTTAAATGCTGCTATCAATAATATGGCACCAAAGGCGATCGAGTTGAAGCGAAAATTACTAATTTTTTTCATAACCGTTGCCGATGTTTTTTTTAATGTATATTGTCTCTGTTTACTTTGCAGACTTTTCTCCCAACACGCGGTATACATTTACTTTTTGATCCCTGCCTTTTAGAGGTAAAGCTCCCCAAGATTCTACCTCAAATTTTCCTTCTAGATGTACTAAAGTTTCTTCGCCAATCAAGATCCGGCAGGTGTCTTCTTGCCGATGTTTTTCGCAGCTTTCGAGGCGAGAAGCGATATTTACACTGTCGCCGATTACTCCATATTCTAAACGGGTTTTGCCTCCCAAGCTGCCCACGACGATCGGCCCTGTAAAAATTCCGACTCGCATTTTTGCCGCTGGTAAACCGCGATCGCTCCAATTTTGATTCATGGCTGGTAAGCGCGAACTTATAGCTAGAGCGCAAGATACCGCAAGGCGAGCATCTTCGGCAATTGCTTCGGGAGTTGTGCGGGGAATTGGCACCCCAAATACTGCCAGCATTCCATCTCCGGTAAATTTATTAATTACGCCTTGATGTTTTTGCACTTCCTCGGCCATTGCTGATAAATACTCGTTCAACCAAGGCATTACTATTTCTGGGGGTAGTTTTTCAGAAATTGTGCTAAAACCTTGCAAGTCAGTCAGCAGCATTGTAGCAGTTACTTTTTGCCCTGGCAATAGCCCGGACTGGAGGAGATGGACGCGCTCTTTCCACAAAGCATTGGCGATCGCCGGTGAAGTTTGCTGTCCTAACAGTTTCATTACAATTTCTTGCTGCTGTCTTGACTGGTGGTACTTGTAGGTGATGACCGCTACAGGGGCGATCGCCAAGGCCAGAGTCGGCGCTGTCACAGGTATCCACCCCTGTTGAGTGAATAGAAAAAATGTGAATCCCCATAAAATGCCACCAAGTGCGATCGCGCTAACGGTGAAACTGAGCGTATTTTCTAGCCGCCAAGCCAAACAGCCGCCAACTCCTCCCCAAACAGCAATCCAAAGCATTTCTTGCCATTCATCCCAAAACCAAAATAGCCCTTTACCATCTAAAACGGCGCTGATAATTTGGCTAGTTGCTGTTGCGTGAATCAATACTCCAGGCATCAGGCGGTTTTCGCTGACAGTAGCGCTGTAAGGAGTAGAAAAGATATCTCTTACAGTTGGGGCTGTAACGCCGATTAGCACTATTTTATCCTTTACCAATTTGGGGTCAACTTTTCGCTCCAAAACTTGACTTAGTGTCACCGTATTTGCGACATTTTTAGGAGAGCGGTAATTGAGCATGATTTGATAGCCTTGACTATTAATTGTCTGATACCCTCCTGAATCAGGCTTCAGTCGCGAAAACACTGTTTTTCCTATTTGAATTTCGTTATTTGCTGTAATTATTGTTTCTATTTTCTTGGTGTCAAAATAGTTATAAGCTAACCGCATTCCCAAGGAATTAAGCGTCGAATCTTCATAAAAAGTAAACATAAAATTGCGGCGAATTATGCCGTCTGGATCGACGATTAAATCGCTAAATCCTATCTGTTTTTTGGGTAGTTTCGGAGGCGGCCCAGCTCGCTCGCGCTCGGAGTTGCCGAGGGAGGTAATGGCGATGATTTTGGGGTTTTTGAATTGAGCGGCCAATTCTGCATTTCCCGGTTCGTAGGGGATATCGCGAATGATATCCATACCAATAACTGCGGGTTCGAGACGGGATAATTCGGCGAGCGTTTTTGCTAAAACGCGATCGGAAATCGGCCATTTATTAAAGGCACGAATATCCTCTTCTGTGATTTTTACTACCAGCAATCTAGGGTCAGCACCTGCATCGGTGTGCAACTGCACCATCAGGTCAAAAGCTTTTAATTCCAATGGCTGCAACCAACCTAAATGTCGCACTCCTAAGAGAGTTCCCGTCACGACAATCCAGGTCATCGCCAGAGGTTGCAAGTCAGCGAAGGGGAAGGAATTAGTTAAGTTTTTCCAACTCCAACGTTTCTCTCCCAATTGATGATGGAATCTCTTAAAGAATTTGGGCATCATAATTCTTTTTTTTCAACTTTATTGGACAAAGTACGATCGGAGGCGGTCATAATTAAAAGAATAATGCGATCGCCCTGAAGTTCCTTACAGCAAGGAAATTAGCTTTTCAGGTTTAAGGTTTATTTATGCACGCCTGATGGCATCTTAATGTCAATAATGCCGATTATTGATTCCTAATTTTTAATTGTTCTGTGCGGTTTTGGCGATCGCATTTAACTGCAATCCCTGGGGATAAATGTTCTCTTCTTTGCTGCGCTTGATGTCGGCTTCGGAAATCTGGGGTTTGAGGTATTTCGCCAAAACTTTCACGATGTCGCCCCGATCGATCGTCCCTAGGACTGAACCAATGGGCGAGAGGACGATGATTCGGGGGAGTTGACGGGCTTCCATGCTGTTAATGACTTCGGCGATGGATGCTTTTTGTGAGACTGTGGGGGTTTTTCCTAGGGGTTGCAAAATGTTGTGCAAAGTCTGAATTTGCCACTGACTGCGTTCTGTCAAGCGGATATCGTCGATCGACACTAAGCCCAAATCTCGCCCGTTGGTCGCAGCAATGTAAAATGGAAACGGGTTGACTTCTAACAAATAGCGATCGGCAAATTCTCGCAGAGTCAAATCTGCATCTACAACTCGAAATTCGCGGCTCATCGCATCAGCCGCTTTAGTTTTGAGCAGGGCTTCTTGCAGAGCAGCAAAGTCTCTGTAGGCTGTGGCATTCCGAATCGCAAACCAGCCGATTAGCGCAATCCACAAGCCGCCGTACTGGCGCGCTAACAAACATACACTTACACCAAAAACAACCGCCAACCAACCCAAAACTTGTCCTGTTTTTGCCGCCCAGCGAATGCCGACAAATCGAGAGCCGGTAATTTTCCAAATAGCTGATTTTAAAACTTGTCCTCCGTCCAAAGGCAAGCCGGGAATTAAGTTAAACAATCCCAAAACTAAATTTATTTCTGCTACCCTCTCTGTTACAATAGCAATCAAACTTGTTTGAGGGAGAACTTGAGAACCTAAACCGAGGATTAAAAACAGCGCGAAGCTGATTAGAGGGCCGGCGATGGCTACTTGAAATGCTTGACCGGGAGTTTTTGATTCCGAGTCGATCGATGCAACACCGCCAAATAAGAATAGAGTAATAGAATTAACTTTAATCCCTTGCGATAGGGCGGCCAAGCTGTGTCCGAGTTCGTGCAACAGCACCGAAGCAAACAGCAGCAGAGCTATGGCTAACCCAGCACTCCAGGAGAGGGCAGGCCCCCACAAGCGGTAACTGCTAGCATATTCGCGGGTTGCAAGGGCTAAAATTATAAACCACGAATAATCTATCAGTAGGGGGATGCCAAATAAAGACCCGATTCGCCAACCTGTCTGCATGAAATTTTCCTGGGAAAGGAGAGCAAGAAAGAGTTTCTATTATATCTGTTCTTCTGCTTGCCTTTCCCGTTGTCGCGGTTTCTACAGAACTCCGGCGTTACCCAAGCCCAAGATGACTCCAGCCCCCAACAAGTGGCCGAGGCTGGTTGTTGCCAGCAATTCCGGGATGCCGAAGCCTTTGAACATTCCGGGGACTGCAACGGGTAAAGCAGGGCCTTTGCCTCGGTTTTGCTTGTTGATGCCGTAGTAGCCGATCGCGATCGCCAGCAAATTGCATAAAATCATTGTCAGGCCTACCATTGGCGACCACTCCGGTGTTGAGGGAGTGGTAGACTGTATCGCTAACAGTAAAGATGAGTTAATCATGTTGTTATTTCCTGATTTCACAGATAAGATCGAGCGCTACAAAATTATAAAAAGCATTCTGCATTAAACTAAAATTTGTTTTATTAATTAACAATTTCTTTATATTTTGATACAAATTCATCGCGGAGGAAAAAAAGTGCGGGTTAAAATTTGCGGAATCATGAAACTCGATCAGGGAATGGCGATCGCCCGTTTGGGAGCTGATGCTTTGGGGTTTATCTGCGTGCCCGCTTCCCCGCGCTATGTCAGCCCCCAAACTATTCGCCCGATCGCGATCGAGTTGCCGGAAAATGTCGATCGCATCGGCGTTTTTGCTAACACCACAATAGAAAACATCTGTCAAGTAGCGATCGAGTCAAATTTAAACGGGGTGCAGTTGCACGGAGATGAAACAGCAGAATATTGCGCGAGACTGCGGGAGTTTTTGCCGGGAATTGAAATTATCAAAGCCCTGAGAGTTAAGACTCCAGAAACTTTAGCGACCGCTGCTATTTATGCCCTTCACGTCGATACTTTACTGCTGGATGCTTACCATCCCGCTCAACTCGGCGGTACTGGCAAAACTATAGACTGGGTGATGTTGGCAGAGTTTAAACCGCCTTGTCCTTGGCTGCTCGCCGGCGGTTTAACACCGGAGAATGTTTTAAATGCAATTGATAGCGCCAAGGGCAGTAATTTCAGCGGTGTTGACCTTTCTAGCGGTGTAGAAATAGCGCCGGGAAATAAAGATTTGACCAAAATTGCTCAGTTGTTTGCAAAATTAACTCAAATTGCTAATCATTGATAATTGGTAATTGAGAAAAAGCTAATTGGTAACGCACACTTTTTGCTTTTGATTCTGATGTACTAGACTTGAGTTGCAGAAGTCTTATCTCGATATTTTAACGGAAGATATCGGGCAGATTTAACCAACGATTGACGCAAAAAAATTCAGGGTGTTTGCCAATTTTGGCAATTGCTCGTCTGCTCAGTTCCCTCGCGCACCGCAATTCAAAAACTCGGTTTCTCCATCGCCCGTCTCTCGCTCGTCAGGCGCAACCTTCAAAGAAACCGGGTTTCTGCGATAATTTACGCATCCTCACCAAGAGCGAGGAAGAAACCCGGTTTCTGATTCCCCGCACACATCCCAGAAACCGGGTAATGACAAGGCCTTATTCCGACTACTAATATATCTTTAAAACTTTTAATGTTAAATTTGATTATGTTCAATTTTAGCGCGATCGGGCTGCTGGACTTACTGGCGCGCCGCCTCACCCTGGCTTTTTCAACTATTCCCGATTTCACCGACTGGCTGGTTACAGCTATGCTGGTGCTAGCTTACACTGCGATCGCGCTTCCCGTCGGTTTTTGGTCGGGATTTCTGAAAATAGACGTACAAACCTCTTGGCCTACCATTACCGGAGTGCTGATAGGCTGTTTGTTAACTCCGGGGCTGAGCGAGGAAGTATTTTTCCGCGTGTTAATACTGCCGCACCCTCGGGAGAATGTTCCTGGGTTAATGCTGTGGTTTTGGGGATGGGCGAGTTTGGTGCTGTTTGTAGTTTACCACCCGCTGAACGCGCTGACTTTTTATCCGATCGGTCGATCGACCTTTATGAATCCAGTGTTTTTGCTGCTAGCGGCAATTTTGGGAGTAGCGTGCTCCATCGCATACCTGCAAAGCGGTTCCATCTGGCCTGCGGTAGCGGTTCACTGGCTGGTTGTGACAGCTTGGCTGCTGCTATTAGGCGGTTACAGGAGGCTGTATGGTTAAATGTACAAAGTCCAGCATCACTATATTGTCAGGAGGAACTCCATCGTGGGTATCATAGGAGCGATCGTAGGTTTTTTGGCAGGGGTAGCAGTTGCTTACTCATTAGTGGAAAAACGATTAAAAAAGCAAAAACAAGAATACTTGCAGCAAACCCGAAGAATAGCTCAGGATATAGAACTAGCTCAGATATCTCGGATGCAGCCCACTGCAGATTCCCAGCCAGGAGAACAGGAAGATAAGCTTAGACAAGCCACTGTCGAACACGAAAATTTACTCAGACAAGTTACAACTCAATACGAAAGTCAACTCCAACAAATTGCCGCTCAATACGAAAATCAACTCCAACAAGTTCGAGCAGAACGCGATCAACTCCAACAAGTTGCTGGCGCACAGGAAAATCAGCTCAAACAAGCCAGCGAGGAATTAGAAGCAGCTCACAATGCTAAATTGCAAGAAAACCTGCAATCTTTGCAATCAGAACACGAAAATCATTTACTCAGAGTTGCTGACGAATTGCATCACAATTATCAAGCTCAAATCGAAGAACATTTGAAATCTTTGCAATCAGAACACGAAATTCGCTTGAAACAAACTGCCGAGGAATATCAGAACCGCGAGGTTGAGATGCAGTTACGTATGGAAGCTTTGCAAGAGGAATACGAGAGTCGGTTGCAAGCAGCTCACGAACAGTTGCAAGCTCACGAAACTCAGATGCAGACTACTATCGGGTCTTTGCAACAGCAGTACGAGAATAATGTCCAACAACAAGAAGTTCCCGATCGACAGTTTGGTCAGTTAAATCAAACAGAAGTTGGAGAATATTTACCCGAACCAGAATTAGTACAGGAACAGTCAAACGAGTTAAACCAAATAGAAGCTCAACAAGAGTTAAATGATACAGGTTTTTCGGAGCCACAATCAATTGATTCATATCAACAAACCGCAGTCGAACAACAGCCTGAAATAGCCAGACAATTAGCAACCTATTCGGTGGAGCAATTGATGGGATGCGTTCAAAGTCCAGACTCAGAAACGCGCAAGTTTGCAGCGTCTACTTTAGGTAACTTGGCTGCTGCGAATGCTCTGACAGACGACAGCGAGCGAGTAATAGAAACCTTGGGCCAATTACTTCGAGATTTGGAGCCAGAGGTGCGCGAAGCTGCTGTGGAAGCACTAGGATCGATCGAGTCGGAACAAGTAATTCCGCTGTTGGAACAAGCTTTGCTAGATACAGATAGGGCTGTGGCTGTGGCGGCTAGTGCTGCGCTCAATAGGTTGAAGTTTGATCCCCAGACTCCGGCGGTGCAACCGACAATTGTTGATATTGAGGAACCAAATAGTTAACTTTTGAGGGGGTTTGGGGGAGCTATAAGTCCCGCGCTGTACCCGTTGGGTCAGCGTTGGGATACATGGACTCCCTCAAGCAAATTTGATCCGGTCAATCAGGCGTAAAATTTGCCAGCTCGACCGACTAATTTTATTAGGAATATATATAATGCTAAAGGGAGGTGAAAACAATGCAGCATCAAGCCGTCAAAGTTAGACTGTATCCGACAACCCAACAGCAGACGATACTAGATCAGCATTTTGGCTGTTGTCGTTGGTGGTGGAATTACGCACTCAATATGTGTATTGAAACCTACAAAGCCACGGGTAAAGGCTTGACTCAAGTTGCGTTAAACAAACTCCTCCCAAACCTTAAAAAACAAGAAGAAACACAATGGTTGTCTGAGTGTTACTCTCAAGTTTTGCAATCAACTACGCTCAATTTGGTAACTGCTTACAAAAACTTTTTTGAATCCAGGGCTAAATACCCTAAATTCAAAGCCAAGAAAAACAGGCAGTCAATCCAGTACCCGCAGTCAGTCAAACTTGTTGGCGGCTCTCTCAAGTTTCCTGGTCGTGTCGGCACTGTCAAAGCCAAATTACATCGACCGATTGAAGGAACCATCAAAACCGTAACTGTCAGCATGACCCCTTCAGGGAAATATTATGCCTCCGTACTGACAGAACTCGAAGGACACAAGCCAGTTGCTTGCACCGATGGAAAAGTTGCAGGAATTGACTTGGGATTGAAAGATTTTGCTGTTGTCAATGATGGCATCAAAACATCCAAGTACCCAAATCCCAAGCATTTAGCAAAACACGAACGCAACCTCAAAAGGAAGCAGCAAAAATTAGCCAGAAAGCAGAAAGGAAGCAAATCTAGAAATAAAGCCAGGAAACTGGCTGCTAGGGTTTACGAACGAATTAGCAATGTCCGTCAAGACTACTTGCACAAGCTATCCAGAAAGCTTGTTGACGACAACCAAGTCATTGTAGTCGAAAACCTTCACGTTAAGGGCATGGTTCGCAACCACAAACTAGCTCGAGCAATTTCTGATGTAGGTTGGGGAATATTTGTCAATTTCTTGCATTACAAGCTAGACCGCGAAGGTAAAGTGTTGGTAGAAATTGACCGATGGTTTCCTAGCTCAAAACTCTGTTCAAATTGTCATTACCCTGTTAGTGAAATGCCATTAAATGTTAGGGCATGGACTTGCCCTAGTTGTGGTACTCATCATGATAGGGACTCAAACGCTGCAACCAATATCAGAACAGAAGGAATCAGAATGCTATTGGTCTTGGGAACCAGGACTGCTGCTGATGGAGGGGATGTGAGTCCGAAGCTGGGACGCAAGTCTAAGCTGACGCAATCCCCGCTGAAGTCAGAAGCCCGCGCTGTACCGAAGGTCAGCGTTGGGTAGTTCACAATCGCTGTTTTGTGCCGAGCACAAATTTAGTTTCGCCGGAGTCGCCAATACCCACGTCTAAGCGAATTAATCCAAAGGGCGATCGCACCCTTAAACCCAACCCAACAGCCGCCCCAGTCCCCGGTTTATCCCTCACCGACGCCGGTTTTCCCAACACGCTGTCACCGGTTCCCAAATCCGAAGCAAAATCGGCAAATATCACGCCGCCGACATCCCTACCGACGGGAAACCGATACTCGCCGGAAGCCAAAAAATAACTCCGCCCGCTACCAATATCCCCGCTATCGTAACCCCGCACGGAATTGCGCCCGCCGAGGCGAAATGCTTCTGTTGGCGGCAAATCTCCGATGACAGTTCCCCCTTGCAAGTTAAAAGCCAGCATTTCTGGCAAGGTTTCGGACTCGCTGATGCCAAGCAAAGTGATTGGTATATATTGTATATAATTTGCTAAGAGGCGGTTGCTCACAATGTTACCGCGTCCCAGAGGTATGGACTGCTCGGTGCTGAGGGTGAGAATCGAGCCGCTAGTGGGGTTAAAGGGATTGTTTCGCCGATCGCGCGTCGCGCCAAAAGAAACAGTGTATAACTCATCCACGCCGGAACCGCTGAAAGTGAGAGGATTGCCCCGTTCGTCGCGGCGGGCAATATTTAAGTTGCGATCGCGCGTGCTGATATTGGTATAATTCAATCCTAAAGTTCCCCGCCAATCGCCCAAAGGTCGCGTAACAGCGAGATTTCCCCCGATCCGAATTTCCCGAACTCGATCGCCATTGGGCAAATCGATATCCTTGTTGAAAATTTCGGAGATTTTGCGATCGCCAAAAGCTCTCACACTGTATCCCAAACGGTCTTCGGCAGCAATGTAAGGGCTGACAAACTCGACATCGTACTGGATACCTCGGAGGCTGGGTTCAAGTTCCACCGATAGCCGCTGTGCGTTGGTGCCGAAAGTGCGATCGACATAGGAAAGAGGAATAGCAACACCAACATCATCGCTAATGCTAGCACTCGCGCCAAAAGAACGAGCCGATCGCTGTTGGACATTGTAAATTACATTAATATCCGTCCCTACTTCTTCAGTAGAAACCGTCACATTGTCAAACAATCCCAACTGCTGCAACTGCTGCAAGTCCGATCGTACAACTTGCTCGGTGTAATTATCTCCCGCCTTTAGTTTGAGCTCGCCCCTAATAAAATCTTCCGAAATTCTGCCAACAATCGGATTGCCTTTTTTATCAACTGCTTCGCCTCTGGAATTGACAAAGCGAATTTTCACCTCAGCCACATAAACGCCCTCAGCATTGCCCGCTTGACTGATTTGTCGAGTACCGCCTAGCTGTCGGGCGTTGGTGTTTACCGGTTCGGTTTCGGGTTTGGTGGCGATCGTCCCCGGAGTTTGTAACACAGATGTAAAATCTTTATGGCGATTCGACTTGAGAGAAGGCGATTTAACTTCTCCAGCAACCGCCAGCTCATCAGATGCCGGCAAATCCCGCACAATTGGACTCACCTCATCCTCATCCTCATCCCTCTGCGCCCTCTGCGCCTCTGCGGTTGCTTCTCTAACCTCCACTTGACGCGGTGCATCTGTCGGATCGAGAGCCCGCGCCGACAACTCCCCACCAGCCACCTGCGCCAGAGTCAAAAATGCAATAATCGGAATTCGCATAAACATAAAACTAAAGCATACTCAACGCATATTAACCAAAATTGGTCATGATGCCTAATCCCCAAAAAGAAACCCGGTATTTTTGAAGATACCGGGTTTCTGTGATGCGCTGAAAATTTGCCAAAGGTCGATCGCGGGCGATCGTAAAATTGGGGAAACCAAAAATTTATTTATAGAAATTGTCTAGAAACACGTTTCTCAAAATGAGCCTGAGTCTGCTGCAACAATTGTTCGCGACTGTCCTTAGCGGTAGTAATGCTAGGGAGCAAATTGCGAGCTTGTAAAGTCATGTGAAGCTGTAGGTGTGCTACGTACTCACTGACGTCTTCGCGCACGGAGCAAGCTGGGTAACGTTTTAAAGTAGAGTTCAAAGTGTTCTCCTGCTTTGAGTTTGCAGTAGTTTCAATAATATTAGAGAGTATCACGGTCTACATCTAATTGCCTATTCCGCAATGAAGTTTAACCTTTGGGAGGCTTTTTTGTTACAATTGTTTACATATAATATTGCTTAAATAAATAAATCTACCCGATCAAAGGTAAAATACCGATCGCTAAAAAGCCCGCTGTGTATGTCTTCTTCCTTCTGTCCTAGATAACTAAAGCCCTCTCCCCTCGGACTGATGACGTTGTACCGAAAGCTCGGAGGCAACAGCAAAACATGACTGATGACTACCCTTCGACTTCGCTCTTCGGGCAAGATGACTAATGACGTTGTACGGAAAGCTCGGAGGCGACAGCAAAACATGACTGATGACTGATGACTAATGACTAATGACTAATGACTAATGACTTCTTCCCTCTTCCTTCTTCCTTCTACAAATTATCAGGAGTCGATCGCCCGTGCAGTCAATAGCAATAGCACACAAGCACACACTAACCACATTTGTCAATAGCAGCAGCCAAACAGCCGCCTACCTCGACATCGGCAGCGGCCCACCGTTATTGCTGCTGCACGGTTTCTTCGGAGAAAAGACTTGCTGGCTGCCATTAATTGAAATATTGCAATCTCAGTTTCGGTGCATCAGTTTAGATATGTTAGGTTTTGGAGAATCCAGCCAACCACAAATCCAGTACGACGTAGCCGTAGAAGTTGCCTTTGTGCGACAAGTTATAGAACAACTAAACATCGAACCCTGCAGCATCATCGGGCATTCTTTTGGCGGTTGGGTAGCCTCTGCATATGCCCTCAAATATCCTAATTCCGTCAGCAGTTTAATATTAGCAGCACCAGCAGGAATTCGGGACGACAGTTTTTGCGGTCAATACGATGCTTTGCGGCCGCTGCTGTGGCAAACCCCAGTAGTTGATTGGGCCTTGCAGTTGGCCAAACCTGTGGCTCGTCTTGCAGGAAAAAGTGACAAATTGCAGGAAATTTCCGGGTGGCGGCGCGAGTTAATGTCTCAACCAGTAGCCCGGTCATTTTTAATGAGCCGGATGCGGCCGGAAGACGCAGTTGATACAGTCGAAAAAGAAATTCACAAATTACAAATTCCTACCTTAGTCATCGCAGCCGATAGCGACGAAACAATTCCTCTGTGGCACTGTGAAACCTACGCCAAGGAGATACCGGGGGCAGAATTAGTAATTATTCCCAACGCCACCCACGGGTTGCCACAAACTCAACCTCAATTCATCGCGAAGTTGATTTGTAAATTTTGGGATAATTAAGAAAACCTTTGCCAAAAGCCGCATTCTAAAAATTGTGATAGACAACTAATGAAAAATAATTGTATTTTAGGATACTACTTCCACAGAAAATACATAATATATTAGTAGTATTGTAATTTTTTTTTATGTCTATCACATCTTGTGTCAGCACGAAATACAGACATTTAGTAGATTCTGAGGTATTACGAATGGCAGTGCTGAGCAACTACTTTAATCTGGAAGAAATTACCACAGCCAGAAAAGTTAGTGCTGCAGTAATCAACATCAGCGGTCGCCAGCGAATGCTTTCCCAGCGATCGGCTTTTTTTTGCATGAGGTTAGTTTGCTCTCAGAATGCTGCAGAAAGAGCAAAACTGCGGGGGAATTTGTTACAGGCGATCGCGCTTATGGACAAATCGCACCGCGACTTAATTAATACTGACAGCAGCAACTTATTGAGTCCCCCTTCACCCACCGTCAAAGCAATGTATTTTGAGGGGCCGCTATACCTAGACAAGCAAGTGCGCGAATATATCCATCGAATAAAAGCATTAATGCAAGTTCCCGATGCCGAACTCAGCCTAGAAAATCCCGATCTAAAGTACATTATCGCAGCAGCGGGCGACGAATTGCTAGCAGCTTTCGATGCTGTCGTGAGTCAGTACCAGCAAGAAAGCGAAATCGAACAATTTGAAATCGACTTCAAACAGATTGAACTGTATCAAGAAAGCTGTGCTGCTACCTCGAAAGCCGAAGCTCAAGCCGCCGAGATCGATCGCGCACTTCGCGAGCTCAAACAAACTCAAGCCCAACTGATGCACAGCGAAAAAATGTCTTCGATAGGAGCATTAATGGCCAGCATCGTCCACGAAATTAACAACCCAGTTAGTTTTATTCACGGCAACTCGATCCATGCCAAAACTTATACTGAAGATTTGCTGCACCTGCTATGTCTCTATCAAGAATACAATCCTAATCCCTGTGCCGAAATTAAAAAGACAATCGCAGAAATAGACCTCGAATTTCTAGTTGAAGACTTGCCTAAAGTTATGTCTTCCATGCAAATTGGTGCCGAACGAATTCGCGAAATTGTCAAATCTATGGGCAGCTTTTCGCGAACAGATAACAGTAAAATGACGCAGTGCGACTTGCACGACAGCATCGACAGTACCATCTTAATTTTGCGAAACCGTCTCAATGCTAAAACAGACCGTCCCGACATTCAAATAATTAAGAATTATGAAAATATTCCTGGTGTTGAGTGTTATGCCGGACAGATAAATCAAGTGTTTATGAATCTAATTAGCAACGCGATCGATGCTTTAGAGGAGACAGCACAAAATCAGCCCAATGCTGCGTTAAAAATTTATATCCGCACAGAAGTAGCAGGGAGCGATCGCGTGAGAGTGCGGATTACTGACACGGGAGGGGGAATGACAGCAGAGGTAAAAGAACGAATGTTCGAGCAATTTTTTACCACAAAGGCGATCGGTAAAGGTACAGGCTTAGGATTGTCTATTGTCTACAAAATCCTAGTAGAAAATCACCGAGGAACGCTCAGGTGCGAATCTGAACCGGGGAAGGGAACAGAGTTTATTATTGAACTGCCGGTGCAGCAAACTTAAGCAATTTATCAAAGTCAAAATTTCTCCCATTTCTATGTGAAATCTGCCTGGGTTCGATCGTTCCCATTGAAAAATTACACATATCCTACTTTAATTCTAGCTGATAAATAAAATACGCCGTACTAATCGCCACTCACTTCATCGGCAAGTTACCTAACTTCGGCAATTTTTCAATTGTGAATAGCTGCGAATTCAGCAGATTGAGGTAGAATAGACCTCTTGCAAAAGTCAAATTTACCCCCCTTAGTCCCCCCTTATTAAGGGGAGAAACAATAATAATCTTGCTCCCTCCCCGCGGGAGGGGAGGGTTGGGGTGGGGTGCTTTGGATTTTTGCAAGAGTTCTAATCAAGTGCTTTATTTTTTTGATGATATCGAGTTCGGAACTCGCGCAAAAATTTTCGGTTTCAGCCGCTAGTTGAGAGCAGCAATTTTTTGATTGCCAGTGCAAAATTCAGCATTAACTTATATAAATAATATTGCTTAAATTGTGGTAATCAGTATTAAAAGTGACAGCTAGTGTTATCATGTCAAAAATTAACAAACATCAACCAATCTGCGTCGATCGGCGCTCATCAGCCAGCATCAGCGGTCAAAAAATTAATATTCAACAAAAATGCAAATTACTCAACCCCTCCACTGTGCCATCCTAGTTTCCCAACTAGAAACATCTGAACACTTTTACAGCAATGTATTAGGACTGCAAAAAATCGATCGAGAATTAAAATTTCCCGGAATCTGGTATCAAATCGGTAACTTCCAGCTTCACCTAATTTTAGCGGCAACAATTATACCAGATGCCATAGATTCCCAAAAATTGGGACGCAACCGACATCTAGCATTTTCTGTGGCAAACTTAGAGGAGGCAAAACAACAATTAATAGCCAGCAATTGTCCGGTACAAATGAGTGCGTCAGGTCGATCGGCATTATTTACCCAAGATCCCGACGGTAACATCATTGAACTCAGCGAGTAACAGATGAAAATCATCGCCTACTCTTACAGCGAACCGCTACTAGAAGCTGCGCCAGCGCCCGAAATTTGGGGCCAAGAGGTCGATCGCATCTATCAAGACTTAGGAGGGCGACAGCAACTGCAACAACTCCTAAAAGATTGCCAAGCAGAACCAGTCAAATACCTATTAATTCAGCGCTTTGAAGAACTGGGCGACACAGTACAGCAAGTGTGCGCGCACCTAGAAAAACTCGAAAACCTCGGCATCGAACTCATTGTCACAGACGAAAAACAAACCGAAAATAGAGCAAACTTACTCAAACTCCTCGCAGAAGTCCAGCGCAGCCAACACAGCCGCAGCATTCGCAAAGGACACGCCCGCAACCGCATCAAATCCCTTCCCCCACCAGGAAAAGCCCCCTACGGCTACCGGCGTGGCAAAGACAAATATACGATCGACAAAACCGCTTCCCCCGCCGTCAAAGACTTTTTTGATCACTTTCTCATCTACGGTTCCCTGCGCGGTTCCGTGCGCCATTTAGCAAAGAAATACAACAAAAAAATCTCCGTCAGCACAGGCCGCCGCTGGCTGACAAATCCCGCCTACCGAGGCGATTTAGAATATCAAAAGGGCCAAGTCATTTCTAACACCCACGTCCCGATTATTTCCAGAGAAGAAGCCGCCCAAATAGACCGATTGTTGCGCCGCAACCGCCACCTTTCTCCCCGCAGCGCCAGCGCCCCGCGTTCCCTCGCAGGTTTAGCAATTTGTGCGGAATGTCGATCGCCCATGACAGTTGCAAAAGTCACCTCCTACCGCAAAGATCGAGAATACCTTTATTTGCGACCGATTAACTGTCTGTCTCAGCCCAAATGCAGCGGTATTTCCTACGAAGAAGTATTGCAATTAACTATAGCAGGAATTTGTCGGGATTTGCCCGATGCCGTCGCCCAGTTGCAAATGCCGGAGATGAACGCAATTAAAGCAGGAATTGCCGGATCTATCTGCTCGAAACAAGAAATCATAGAGCAACTACCAGCCCTAATTGAAAGCGGCATTTTTGACAAAGAAACTGCCGAACTGAGAGCCTACAAAGTCCGCACGGAAATAGCCGAAATGCAAAGCAGGCTCGCACAATTGCCCCCGGTCAACTTGCGAGAAACCGCGCAAACAGTTTCTCTTCCCCAGTTTTGGCTGGATTTGTCGGAATCGGAACGCAGGTTTTATTTTCGTGAGTTTATCGATCGCATTGAGATAGTCCGGGAAAATTCCCTATTGAAACTGCAAATTATTTTCATTTTTTAACAGTCGTAAATCAGCCCGGACTTGCTATAGCTTTTCTCAAAAAGGTGATATCATTTCCGGTCGATTACCATAGAAAATACTGTTTGTGCGTGTCCACAAAAGTACCAAATATTGAGCCTATGCAAGCCCGCACTACGAACCTTACTTATTGTGGTAAATCGATAGGACACGATCTGAGAATTCAGTCGATTTTAGATTGAATAATTTTAGTCAACGTAGGGTGCGTCGCCAAGAACAACTCTCGCTATCAACTAAAATTAAACGAGTGACGCACCCTACAACTGATAACTTAAGTAAACCGTATTGCATCATAGGAGAGATCGAAAGACTATATAACTTAGCAAGGAGTTTTAACTCTATTTTTTAGCCTTTAGCCAATAAACAATTAACTCTCCTTTACCTTTAACCGCGATCGCGCCTCTTTCCTCCAATACATACCGCTCTTTTAACTGCTCGCAAACAGCAGAAGTCACTTGAATATACCCCGGTAATCCTTGACATTCCATGCGAGAAGCAACATTAACAGTATCTCCCCACAAGTCATAAATAAATTTTTTAGTGCCAATCACCCCAGCAACTACTGGGCCTGTATTAATGCCAATCCGAATTTGAAAGGGTTCGCCCGTGTCGGTTTTAAAATCTGCGATCGCATCCTGCATATCCAACGCCATATTTGCGATCGCCCCTACATGATCTGTCCTCGGCACAGGTAAACCCCCCGCCACCATATAAGCATCCCCAATTGTTTTAATTTTTTCCAAACCGTGTTTTTCAGTTAATTCGTCAAATTTTGAAAAAATCTTATTTAGAAAATTTACCAATTCTAGCGGTGAAATTCTGGCAGCAAGAGACGTAAAATCGACAATATCTGCAAAAAGAACTGTTGCTGACTCAAACCTTTCAGCAGCATAACCCTCGCCTTTTTTTAAATTTTCAACAATCGCAGCCGGTAAAATATTCAGCAATAAATGATCCGATTTGTTTTGAGCCAGCCGTAAAGCTAGCTCAACTGTCTGCCGCTCTTTAATTTCCTTTTGCAATCGATCGACAAACTCTTCTAGTTGCTTAGTTTGCTCTTGAAGCAGTCGTTGCTGATTTTGAATTATTAACTGATTTGCCACTCGTGCCAATACTTCTTTACCTTGAAAAGGTTTAGTAATATAATCAACAGCTCCCACATCAAAGGCTTTTACTTTATCTGAAGCGTCATCTAAGGCGCTTAAAAAAATCACGGGAATCGAACTGGTTTTTGGTGAAGCTTTCAAGTTTGCACACACCTCATATCCATTCATCTCTGGCATCATCACATCCAGCAGAACTAGAGTCGGCGGAAACTCCTGCACCGTCGCCAGAGCTCTTTTTCCGTTCAACGCTTTGCGAACCTGATAGCCTTGCTCAGTTAGGATTGTAGATAAAAGCCGCACGTTATCTGGTTTATCATCAACTACTAAAATGGTGGCTGGAATTGTAGCAGACTGATTGCTGTTCATGCGATCGCTAACCGTATTTTTTCAAAATCCAATATATTAAGAGTCACACGCCTTAATGGCAGACTTCGCTAACTCAATAATATCATCAAACAGGAAATCACGTGCTAAATCAGTTAAAACTTTTGCAGAGGCAACAAACTCTACAGGCATCCCCTCAATCAACCGAAGAATCTTATCATCGTAGCATTCATGAGCAGCATCATGGATATTATCCAGCCACTCAATAGGCATTTGAGCGAGTTGTAATCCTACGGATTCATTGCTGCTAACCCCACTCAATTCGCTTTCGTTTTCAAGATCTTTATCAACAGATTCATCGTAAATATAGCTAAGCTCTAAGTATTTCTCTATGATAGCAAACAAGATTTTAGCCTCAAACGGTTTACGCATAAAATCATCGCAGCCTGCTGCTAAAATAGTTTGTCTTTCCTCTTCAAAAGCGCTAGCTGTGAGAGCGACAATCACCGTTTCTTTTCCGAGAGGATGAGATTTAATTTGTCTGGTTGCTTCATAACCATTCATTACAGGCATTTGCATATCCATCCAAATCAGGTGCGGTTGCCAATCTTCCCATACATTAATAGCTTCTTGACCATTTTTAGCTTCTCGCACGAGGAAGCCTAGCGGTGACAATAATCTATCTATGACTAGACAATTATCGGCACGATCGTCAACCACCAAAATCCGGTACTCTGGTTGATCTGGTGCTAAACCAATGACTTTTTTATGCGGTTTAAGCATTTGAATTTCGGTGGCATCGGCAAGACCCAGTTGAATATCAAATGAAAACGTACTTCCAAAATCTGGTGTACTCCTGACAACAATATCCCCTCCCATCATTTGGACAAATTTGCGACTAATTGGTAAGCCTAGTCCGCTTCCCTGTTCGGATTTATAACCTGCTTTTGTTTGCTCGAATGGTAGAAATAACTTATTCATTTCTTCTGCAGCAATGCCGGGGCCAGTATCTTGGATTTCAAACTGAAGGTGTAAAGATACCGGGCGAATAGAATTCGCGTTTGCACAATCAAAATTCGCAGGCGCGGACTTTTCATATCCCCTGTCGGCGGTTTTTGTTTGCGTGCTTTTCAACTCTACATTTTCAGTCGCTAAATTTTCTTCTACCTTGTTTTTCATTCGCAAGGTAACGCTACCCGTCTCTGTAAACTTAATGGCATTTCCGACAAGATTAATCAAAATCTGGCGCAATTTACCCTCATCTCCATTAACAAAGTATGGTACACTTTGGGCTATTTCAAAATTTAGCTGCAATCTCTTAGATTTAGCTTTCAGTCGAAACATTTCTTCTAGGGTTTCTAGCAGGCGAATTAAATTAAAACTGCTTTCATTAAGTTGACTTCTGCCTGCTTCAATTTTGGACATTTCCAAAATATCATTAATTAGCGAAAGCAAATGTTCCCCGGCGCGATTAATAATTCCTAGGTGTTGTTGGTGTTCGTTGTTTAGGGATGAATCGCGCACCATCACCTGACTAAATCCCAGAATTGCATTCAGGGGAGTCCGCAATTCGTGACTCATAGAAGAAAGAAATTCACTTTTGGCGACGTTGGCGGCATCAGCCACTCTGACAGCTTTTTGCAGCGCTGCTTCTGCCAACTTGCGATCGGCAATTTCTGTTTTCGCTTGTTCAAATAGCGTACATTGCTGGATGGCAATTGCTAGCTGTACGGAAATTTGCTTGAGAGATTCTATCTCAGAAGAGTTCCACTGTTTTTGACTGCGGCAGTGATGAGCAATTAGTAAGCCCCATAAATTTTCCCCTTGCAAAATAGGAACCACGAGGTTAGCTTTAATTTCAAATTGGGCGAGTAAATTAATGTGGCACTCGGAAATATCAGCCGTATAAATATTGTCGATCGCGCGAATGTGTCCCTGTTCGTAAACAGCAACGTAGTCTGTCCTAAAACAAGGATCGTTAATGTCAATTCCTTGAATCGGCATCACACCCCTTGCTACCGATTCGACTGCTATAAATCCGCTCCAATCTGAGTTGAATCGGTAAATAACCGTCCGATCAGTTGACAAGAACTCGCGAACTTCGACCACAGCCATTGTCAGAACTTCTTCTAGGTTAAGAGAAGAGCGAATCCGCTCTTGAATGGAATTCACCAGCCGCTCTCTTTTTAGTTGCTGTAGCAAAGCTGCTTCTGCCTGTTTGCGATCGGTAATATCTACTCCATAACCAACACACTCCACAGGTATGCCAGCAGCATCTTTGACCAACTTAACCTCATCGTGAATCCAGCGATAACTACCATCTTTGTGCAGTTCGCGGTATTCGTAGGAAATCAATTCTTTTTGCAATATCTGAGCGAAGGCAGTATCTATAATCTCTCGATCTTCGGGGTGAACGAGGCTGTGCCAATCCAGGGAACCATCCACAAATTGTCGCGCTTCGTAGCCCATCATTGAAACAATATTTTCGCTAACAAATGTTACGTCATAATCTCCCCCTAATTTGCAGCTAAAAATAACTGCCGGAGTAGTAGCCAACAAATATTGCAAGCGTTCGGTAACTGAGCGCAATTTAAACTCGGCTTGCTGGCGCTCGCAAGCTTCAGTTTCTAAGGAAGTGTTGGTTTCTGTCAACTGTGCGGTACGCTCTTGCACTTTAAGTTCTAAATCTTCATAGGCGCAGCGCAGAGCTAATTCTGCCTGTTCGCGCACGGCGATTTCCCGCTGTAATTTGATATTAATTTCTTCTAATTCTTGAGGGCTTTTTAATGATAAAAACTGCGGAATTAGCCCGAACAGCGTTCCGGCAGTGTAGCAGGAAACGAGGCCAGTAACTCCTTTTTCAATCCCGGACAGCCAATAAGCGGAATGCCACAGCGTCCAAATATCTATCAAGTGACCCGTACCGCAAAGAACAATAAATGTACTAAATAAAGCAAATATTCCTGAGAACGGAACGTCGCGTCGCTTCAAAATAAAATAAATCAGCATCGCCGGAATTGAATAGTAGGCGATCGCGATTAAAAAGTCGCCGGTTACGTGCAGCCACACCAAAGGCGTTTGCCACAGATAGCAGTGACCGTGCGGCATATACTGAGTTGGAGAAAAGATATTTTTGACTATTTGCCACATAATGTTTGGTTGCAGATGATACTAAGTGGAACGATCGTCTTGTTTTTGTGGGGCGGGCTCTCTGGCCCGCCCCACAAGTTGATTTATAAAAACGGGATGTTCGCAATTTTAAAGCTTTACCAAAAATTTTTCAGAGCAAGCTGCTGGCTGAGGTTGGGATTTTAAGGGAATTTTAATAATAAACTCAGTACCCATCCCAACCTCGGAAGTGCAGCGCAAATAACCTTCATGGCTTTGAATAATTTGATAAGAAATTGCCAAACCCAGACCTGTACCATAACCGATAGGTTTAGTCGTATAAAATGGATCGTAAATTTTAGCGATCGCCTCAGCATCTATGCCACTGCCATTATCAGCAATGTGAATCTGCACCCACTGGCCGTCAACCAAAAGCGTGCGGATGCGAATTGTTAGCCGTTTGCAATGGGCATATTGCAAGCGAGCGGGTAAATTTTTCCCCCAACAGTCTTTTTTGACCGAATGCTTCTGCACCGCCATCTGTTCTAAAGCATCAATCGCATTAGAACAAATATTCATAAATACTTGGTTGAGCTGTCCGGCGTAGCATTCCAAATCTGGCAAATTTCCATAGTCTTTAATCACTTGGATAGCCGGACGGTATGGCTGTTCTTTCAGGCGGTGCTGCAAAAGCATTAAAGTGCTGTCGATACCTTCATGAATGTTTACCTTTTTCATATCGGCTTCGTCTAAGCGGGAGAAGGTGCGTAAAGATTTAACTATATCTTTGATGCGCTCGGCTCCAACTTTAATCGAACTAAAAAGTTTTTGCAAGTCTTCTAAAATAAAGTCGAGCTCGATGCTGTTAATCTTGTCGGCAATTTCCGGCGGAGGAGTAGGGTAATAAACTTGATAAAACTTAATCAATCCCAAAAGCTCTTGAATGTATTCCTGGGCCGGAATCAGATTGCCATAGATGAAGTTAACAGGGTTATTGATTTCGTGAGCAATGCCAGCTACCATTTGCCCCAAAGAAGACATTTTTTCAGTTTGCACGAGTTGGGTTTGGGCACTTGTGAGTTGTTGTAGAGTGTTTTCTAGCTGCTGAGTTTGTTTTAGCAGTTGAGCTTCAGAATGTCGCAATGAATTTTCAGCCAAGGAGCGATCGCGATTTTCCTGTTGCAAAAGCTCGTTAGCAACCTTTAAAGCTTGCGTCCTTTCAATAACTCGCTTTTCCAATTCCAGCATTAATTGAGAGAGTGCTTCCTGAGCTTGCTTGCGATCGCCCACCTCATTTTGTAAAGCCAAATTTGCCGCCGCCAATCGATCGGGACTGGGGATCGCCAAAATTTTGGGGATTAGTTCCACCAGCACTGCTGCTGTGGATAGCGAAACTAGCGCCGTAATCGCTTTCAGAAAACCAGAGAACCAATAATTAGGATGCCACAGCGTCCATATTTCCATAACGTGGGTAATGCCACAGCAGACAATAAAAGAGCCAAATAACATGAAAATCCAGTCAAAAGGCAGGTCTTTTCGCTTCTTGACAATATAAATTAGCGTGATGGGTATCGCAAAATAAGCGCAAGCAATCAAAGCATCAGACAAAATGTGCAGCCCCACTAATCCAGGCTTCCACAAATAGCAATGACCGTGAGGAATAAAATAATTAGGAAACATTTTATGAACCATTTGTCTTCAACCAACCAGACTATTTGCTAGCTCATCTTTTTGAAAAAGTATTGCAGCACCATTTCCCAAAACCCTGCAACCAAATAAAAAATTGCTCTTGAGACTGAACGCTATTGATGAGTCGATGCAGCGATATAAAACTACTTTTAATTAAATTAACATCAATCGACTGAGCTTGAGCAAAGTCAACTGTCACATTTTTAATTGTGGCTTCACGGCCAACTGTGACACCTAGATGACATTTTGGCTAATTTGTTTGGAAAAACTGAGCGCTGCTACCTGAAATGGCGCTGAGCAAGTACCTCTTGAAATTGGGTTACGGCGCTCAGCAGAGGTTTCCGCTTCAGTCTGGCTCCCCCCTAACCCACGTCCCACAAGAACATTCCTGGGGGTGCATCTCAGTTTTGCAATAAGTATTTTTTTACAACAGTGCGAGCGTCCCCGCTCGCACTACAAATGCAAACATGAGATGCTCCCATACTTGGACGCAGGCGAGGCAAAAAACCCGGTTTATCGATGGAGTATCTCTCGGATGAGCAACGATTTTCCAAGAAACCGGGTTTTTTTGGGTAAGTTCTAAAGAAACAAAGATTGTTGTGGGACAGACTCTCCGTCCAGTCCCAAAGTTTGATTAAAAAGACTGAGACAACAAGTCCAGTTAATCCTCGATATGGGTGCGAGAAAAATCAGATTTAACGATTTGACCCCACTTCAAAAACAGATACTGTGCCACGTACAGAAGTGTCAGAGACGAACGAACTCAAAATTTTAGACCCCACTTCAAGCTCCCCGATTCACCGAGTTGCAAGTAAATCTCCAATCTAAAATCTAAAATCTACAATCTAAAACTTGTACCCTCGCGACTTGTGTGGAGCGTAGCCGAAGCAAGCCAAAGTATCTAAACTTGACAGAGTTGTTACCTTCTGAGAAAAGTCGCTACAGGCTGGTGTCGCAATCAAATGGGCGATCGGCTTTACAGTCAAGCAAAAGTGATAATATCAACTATACACTTACGGGCAATTGCCAATTATGACGATAGATGAGGTACTACAGCTAACTCGTGCGCGATCGCAAAAAGATTTACATCCCGTACAAGAAATCCTACTCCGCCAAGTTTGGGAAGGAAAGACTTATACAAGCATCGCATTGGCCTCTCATTACGGAGAGCATTACCTGAGAAACATCGCCTCTGGCTTGTGGCAATCTCTCTCTGAAATCTTGCATATACCTATTAGTAAATCTAATTTTCGCTCCTCTCTAGAATCGCGTTCCTTAACCGCAGAGGAAGCAGAATTAATTGAAAAATTCACCCGCAGCCAATGCCTAGCAACACCTTTAGAATATCCCGGCTCTCCCGTACCCCTCGGTTCGCCATTTTATATCAATCACCCGCTAATTGAAGAACTCGCGTATCAAGAAATTGCCAAGCCAGGGAGTGTTCTGCGGATAAAAGCTCCCAGGAAGATGGGTAAAAGTTCACTTTTGCTACGAATTTTAGACCGCGCTAATTCTCTAGGCTACCGAACTGTAAGTTTGGATTTTCAGCAAGCTGAGGAAGCTATTTTAGACAACCTCGATAAATTTTTAAGGTGGTTTTGTGCCAACATCAGCAGGCATCTAGATTTGCCACCTTTATTAGATAATTATTGGGATGAAGATATGGGCAGCAAAGTAAGCTGTACCATTTATGTTCAGCAATATATATTAACTGAAATAAATTCGCCTTTAGTATTAGCTTTAAATGAAGTCAATAGAATTTTTGAGTATCCCAAAATTGCCCGAGAATTTTTGCCGCTGCTGCGAAGCTGGCATGAAGAAGCAAAGCGGAATGAAACCTTGGGAAAACTGCGGGTGATCGTCCTTCATTCCACAGAAATTTATATTCCTTTAAAGCTCACTGAATCGCCTTTTAATGTCGGTTTGCCGCTGCAATTGCCCTATTTTACAGAAGAGCAGATACTTGCTTTAGCGCAGCGTTACGGACTCGATTGGACAGATAGCCCCGATGCCGAGCGACTGATGGCAATGGTGGGGGGACATCCTTATCTAGTCCGGCTCGCTTTTTACCATCTCTATCAAAAGGCTGTAACGCTAGATATGCTTTTGCAAGAAGCTCCGACCATAGGAGGAATTTATAAAGATTACTTGCGGAATTTTTGGGTGACATTGCAAGCAGATACCGAACTCGCAATTGCCCTTAAACAAGTGGTAAAATCTGAGCGCGGTCTGGAATTAGAGCCGATAGTAGCTTGTAAATTAGTGAGTATGGGATTGATTCATATCGATAACAACCGCTGTACGCTAAGCTGCGAGTTGTACCGCCTGTATTTTGGTTCGCCAAACTTTATTTAGTGATTGCCTACCGTAAAAATCTGTGCTGCTGTTAAGTTTAAGTCTGGGAAGGGAAGCGCACCACATCATCACCTCTATAGCAATCCTCGCATCAGTTGTGTAATTGTTGTAGGGGCAATCCCACGCCCGGTTTCCCCGATAGATAAGGGGTAGGCACGGGGGCACTACCCTACATATTTTGCTTGAGATTGCTATATTATCAAAGCAACTACTTGGGAAACCTAAATTTTACCGATGGATTATAATTCAGTAGGAATGCTGACAAAAACCACACTCAAACCGCCTCTTTTTCTAGTAAAGTTTCAACTTTTAACTAACTAATAGATGACATGACCGAGGTAACATACCAAATTGGTGGCAGTCTTGCCAGTGATGCCCCTACATACGTAGTGCGGCAAGCAGATGACCAACTCTATCAAGCCTTGAAAAACGGCGAGTTTTGTTACATCCTCAACTCCCGTCAAATGGGCAAATCTTCGCTGCTGGTACGCACCTTCCATCGACTGCAAGCAGAAGGCTTTCAATGCAGCACCATCGACATGACGCGCATCGGCAGCGAAAACATCACGCCTTTACAGTGGTATAAAGGAATTGTTGGTGATTTGTGGCGCAGCTTCAATCTCTTAGGAAAAGTGAATTTAAAAACTTGGTGGAAAGAAGAAGAAGTTTCCTTTCTGCAAAGATTAAGCTATTTTATTGAAGACATTTTGTTGGCAAAATTTCCCGAAGACAGGATTTTTATATTAGTCGATGAAATTGATAGCATTCTGGGGTTAGATTTTCCGGTAGATGATTTTTTTGCTTTAATTAGGTATTGTTACAACCAAAGAGCCATCAATCCCGAATACAACCGGATTACCTTCGCCATTTTCGGAGTAGCCACACCCAGCGATTTAATCGCCGATAAAAGAAGGACTCCTTTTAATATCGGACGAGCGATCGATTTGCAGGGATTTCAATTGGAGGAAGCACAGCCACTAGCGAAAGGATTAAAAAATGTAATAACCAATCCGCCAGCAGTGATCAAAGAAATCTTAGCCTGGACTGGAGGACAGCCATTTTTAACTCAAAAAATATGTGAATTGGTGGTAAGAAGTGCTAGAGAATCCCGCAGCGGCGATTTAAAAATACCACCGGGAACAGAGGGATTTTTTGTGGAATCGTTGGTGCGGGATAAAATCATTGATAAATGGGAATCGCAAGACGAGCCGGAGCATTTCAAAACTATACGCGATCGCATTCTTCGCAACGAACAACGCGCAGGTAGATTGCTCGGCATTTACCAACAAGTTCTGACCCCCCCGCCTTCGGCTCCCCCCCTTAATAAGGGGGGGCTAGGGGGGGTGTCAACAGATGACAGCCGAGATCAAATCGAACTATTGCTATCGGGTTTAGTGGTAAAAAAACATGGGTATTTGCAGGTAAAAAACAGAATTTATCAAGAAGTATTTAATCTCGAATGGGTAGAAAAACACTTAGGGCAACTGCGCCCTTACTCCCAACTATTTGATGCTTGGATCGCTTCCAAACAACAAGACGAATCGCGACTGTTGCGCGGACAAGCGCTGAAAGACGCTCAATTTTGGGCGCAAGGAAAAAGTTTGAGCGATTTGGACTATCAATTTTTAGCCGCTTCTGGTGAATTAGACAAGTTGGAAATGCAGCAAGCACTGGAAGCAGAACGAGTAAAAGAAGTCGAAGCACGACTGGTAGAAGAACGCAAGCGCGTAGCTTATGAAAGAAAGACAGCACAGCGACAGCGCAAGTTTATTGCAGCGTTGAGTGGGTTGCTGATAGTTGCGATCGCCTCCGCCATTTTCGCCCTCTGGCAATATTACCGCGCCGTCACCAGCGAAATTCAAGCCCTCGCCTCCTCCTCCTCCGGGCAATTCGCCTCCCAACAGCGATTAGACGCCCTCGTCACTGCCATCAAAGCCAGACGCAGGCTCGATGGCCTCCCTAATTCCAACCCCCAGTTGCGATCGCAAGTTCAACAAGTGCTGCAACAAGCCATCTACGGAACGGCAGAATTCAATCGCCTGTCGGGGCATTCCAGCCCGGTTCTGGCAGTTGATGTCAGCCCAGACGGTCAACTCATCGCCACCGGGGGCGGCGACCAAACAGCCAAGCTTTGGCAGCGGGATGGTACCTTGCTGCACACTCTCCAACACACGATCAGCAGCGTCTACGCCCTCCGTTTTACTCCCGACAGCCAGCGCCTGGTAACATCCAGCGTGGACGGCAACATTTATCTGTGGGATCGAGACGGCAAACTGCTCAAAACCTTTCAGGGACACAGCGCTGCGATTTGGGCGATCGCCGTGAGTCCAGACGGTGAGCGCATCGCCTCCGCCAGTGAAGACAGCACCATTCGCCTGTGGAGCGTTGATGGCAAACCGCTCAAAACCCTGAGCGGACATCAAGGTGCAGTTTGGGGTGTTGCCTTTAGCCCGGATGGAAACCTGCTCGCATCTAGCAGCACAGATAATACTGTCAAGGTCTGGACTCTAGACGGCGAACTGGTGAGCACTCTGGAAGGCCACAGCGCCACCGTTTGGGACGTTGAGTTCGTTTTACTTGCCGATAATAGCGGCACCAAGCGTCCCGCCATCATCTCTGCCAGCGCTGACAACACTGTCAAACTCTGGCAACCTGACGGAACCCTGCTACGAACTCTTAGCGGTCACAGTGCGGAAGTGTTTGAAGTCGCCGTCAGCACAGCAGGCGATCTCATTGCTTCCGCCAGCGCCGACCAAACCATCAACCTCTGGAAGCCGGACGGGACAATTTTGAAAGTCCTCAAAGGGCATCAATCGGGAATTCGCGGGCTTGCTTTTATTCCTAACAGTCCAATAGTTATCTCCGCCAGCGACGACAATACCGCCCGACTCTGGAATCCGACCAACCCCTTCTCGAAAGTCCTTTACGGACATGGCGGCACGATTTGGGATGTGAATTTCAGCCCGGACGGTCAGATGCTAGCTTCAGCCAGTACGGATGGCAGCTTCAAACTGTGGGCGCGAGACGGCACGTTGCTGAAGTCTTTTGCCGGAAATAAGACTGCCGTTCGTTCCGTTGCTTTCCTCTCTGGTGCCAGCTTTGCCAATCCTGCGATCGCACCTATTTTTGCTACCGCTAGTGAAGATAAAACGATTAAATTCTGGCAGTTCGACGGCACGCTACTGAAAACCATAACAGGTCATGAAGCTGGAGTTTGGGATGTCTCCGCCAGTCCAGATGGTCGGCTACTGGCTTCTGCTAGCAACGATAAAACCGTGAAACTGTGGAACAAGGACGGCATTTTGCTGAAAACTTTCACAGGGCATCGGGCTAGGGTTTACGATGTGGACTTTACCCCTGACGGACAGAGGCTGGTTTCAGGCAGTAGCGACAGCACTGCTCGGTTGTGGAGCCTTGACGGTCGGTTTTCCAAGACTCTAAAAGGTCATCGCAGCCCGATTTGGAAAGTTGCCATCAGTCCAGACGATCGCACTTTGGCAACTGCCAGCAGGGATGACACGATTAAACTCTGGACGATCGATGGTACGTTGCTCAAAACCCTCAAGGGAAATACTAGAGGCGTGATGGCGGTTGATTTCAGTCCTGACAGTCAAATGCTGGTGGGGGGAGGCTCAACTGGCGCACTCAAACTTTGGAAAAGAGACGGTACAGAAATAACGACGCTAACCGGACATGAAGGGAATGTCTGGGCGGTGGCGTTTAGCCCCGATGGCAAACAGATTGCCTCGGTTGGGGACGATCGCACTATTATTTTGTGGGATGTGGAGGGCATTCTCAAACTCGATGAACTGGGTTATGCGTGCGATCGCGTCCGGGATTATTTGCGAACAAATGTCGAAGTGAAGGAAGAGGACAGACATTTGTGCGATCGTATTCAGTAAATTAGAATAAAGACAACCTAAAGCAGGTAATACTAATGTTCACAAGCGATCTCAAAACGCTACTTGACCAACAAGCACTCCAAAGTCAAGATCCTGAATGCCGCTACATTACCGATCGCGTTAACTGGGAGCAATATGAAGCCTTGCTCGCCAGAAATGGCGATACTTCGGCATATCGAGTCACGTATTTAGATGGAGCCTTAGAAATTATGTCACCTTCGCGCCGCCATGAAAACAGAAAAACTCGCATTGGGAATCTCCTAGAAATTTACTTCTTAGAAGCAGACATCAACTATTTTCCCTTTGGCTCTACAACCCTTCGACGAGAAGAGAAAAGCGGCGGTACAGAACCCGATGAAGCTTACTGCATTGGCACAGACAAAGAATTTCCAGACCTGGCAATTGAGGTAATCGTTATCAGCGGTAGCATTAACAAATTGGAAGTTTACAGAAGGCTGAATGTTAAAGAAGTTTGGTTCTGGCAAAATGACCGCTTCAGCCTCTACTACCTGCGAGAACAAAACCCAGTTCAATTTGTCCCAACCTGCGGTTATGAACCAATTGCTCGCAGCGAAATTCTTCCTAATCTAGATATAGAGTTGCTGGCAGAATACATTCGATATCCCAATTCGCTCACAGCAGCTAAGGAATTTCGACAACGGCTGCGTTCTGGTGCTTAAAGATGAGTAAACTCGAATATCAAGTCGGCGGAAGTCTTGCCAAAAACGCCTCTACCTATGTGATGCGAAAAGCAGATTCGCAACTCTACGAAGCTTTAATAGCCGGTGAGTTTTGTTACGTCCTAAACTCCAGACAAATGGGAAAATCTTCCCTATTAGTCCGCACCCTACACCGACTAAAATCGCAAGGCTATCAATGCACTACCCTCGATTTAACCCGCACTGGTAGCGAAAATATTACCCCCTTGCAGTGGTATAAAGGAATCGCCGCCGAACTGTGGCGCAGCTTCAATCTTTTAGGGAAAATCAACTTAAAAACTTGGTGGCGAGATGAAGAAGAAGTTTCCCTACTGCAAAGATTAAGTCTTTTTATAGAAAATATCCTGCTCGTCCAATTCCCCCAAGATAAAATTTTTATCTTTGTCGATGAAATAGATAGTATTTTAGGCTTAGATTTTCCCGTTGATGACTTTTTTGCCTTAATTCGGTTTTGCTACAACCAACGCGCCATTAATCCAGAGTATAATCGCCTTACCTTTGCCATTTTTGGAGTCGCCACTCCTAGCGACTTAATTGCTGACAAAAATCGGACGCCATTTAATATTGGAATGGCAATTGATTTGCCAGGATTTACCTTTGAGGAAGCACAGCCTTTACTGGCGGGATTACAAACAAGTGTAAACAATGCAGTGCCAGTTTTAAAAGAAATCTTAAATTGGACTGGCGGGCAACCTTTTCTCACGCAAAAGCTTTGTAACATAGTAGCGAATATTAGTCAAGAGAATGATAGCCAAATTTTAACTATTCCCCCAGGAACGGAGGCATTTTGGGTAGAAAATTTAGTGCGATCGCGCATCATCGACCACTGGCAAGCCTGCGATGAACCAGAGCATTTGAAAACGATACGCGATCGCATCCTTCGCAACGAACAAAAAACCAGTAGATTGCTCGGAATTTACCAGCAAATCTTACAATCAGAACCCCCCCTAACCCCCCCTTATCAAGGGGGGGAGACAATCAGAACCCTCCGGCGGGGGGCAGGGGGGATCTCAACCGATGACAGCCCAGAACAAATAGAACTCATTCTCTCCGGGTTGGTGGTGAAAGAGCAAAGTTTACTGAAAGTAAAAAACCGCATTTACGAACAAGTTTTTAACCTCAAATGGGTAGACAAACAATTAAAACAACTGCGGCCTTATTCTCAAACTTTTGATGCGTGGGTGACATCTAAGCAGCAAGATTTATCGCGGCTGTTGCGGGGACAAGCTTTGAAAGATGCTCAAAGTTGGGCCCAGGGAAAAAGTTTGAGCGATTTAGACTATCAATTTTTAGCCGCTTCTGAAGAAATAGATCGGCGCGAAGTACAACAAGGATTAGAGGCAGAACGCACTAAAGAAATTGAAGCGAGGCTAACAGAAGAACACAAAAGACTAATTCAAGAAACCAAAGCTGCCAAACAACAAAGAATCTTATTGTTTGCAGTCAGTATGGCATTACTGCTGGCCTGCGGGTTGGGAATCGCAACGTTTTTTCAATATCGCAAAGCCACAGCAAGCGAACGGCAAGCGCGGGTGAGCGAAATTCAAGCGCTGGCATCTTCTTCTGACGCACTGTTTGCTTCTAATCGCAAGTTGGATGCGCTGATAGAAGCGATTAAAGCAAAACGAAAAGTGCAAAAACTAGGTGGGGTAGGTGTCGATACCGCTGGTCGAGTTGACAATGTACTGAGACAAGCTGTTTACGAAGCAGATGAATACAACCGTTTATCGGGGCATAAAGCGGCTGTTCTCGGAGTTGACATTAGTCCTGACAGTGAGTTTATTGCCTCAGCAAGTGTGGATAAAATTATCAAACTGTGGCGGCGAGATGGTACAGAAGTGGCAGCGCTCAAGGGTCATCAGGCGATCGTCCGATCGGTCAAATTTAGCCCGGACGGTCAGTTTATTGCTTCTGGAAGCGATGATGGGACTGTAAAACTTTGGCAGCGAAACGGTACTTTGTTGAAAACTTTTCAGGGTCATACTGCTGGTATCTGGACAGTGGCGTTTAGTCCCGACGGTCAAACAATTGCCTCTGCCAGCATGGACAAAACGGTGAAACTCTGGAACTCTGACGGCAAACTGTTAAGAACTCTCCAGGGTCATACTGCTGGGGTACCCTCAGTGGCTTTTAGTCCAGACGGTAAGACTGTTGCTACCGCAAGTGGAGACAAAACGGTGAAACTCTGGAACTCTGACGGCAAACTGTTAAGAACTCTCCGGGGTCATACTTCTGTGGTATCTGCAGTGGCGTTTAGTTTAGATGGTCAGATTGTTGCTACCGGAAGTGGAGACAAAACGGTGAAACTCTGGAACTCTGACGGTACTTTGCTGAGAACGCTTGAAGGTCATTCTGCTGTAATATCTGGAGTTGTTTTCAGTCCAGACGGTCAGACCATCGCTACGGCAAGTCGGGATGGGACTGTAAAACTATGGAATGTTGACGACGGAACAGAACTGACGACTTTTAGAGGTAACACTGCTGGGATTTGGGGGATGGCTTGGAGTCCTGACGGCAGTTTTATTGCTTCGGCGGGTGCAGAAAATACGGTGAGGCTGTGGCAGAGTCACAACCCTTTGCGGACGATTATTAGTGCACATAAAGCTGGGATTTGGGCGATCGCACTGAGTGCGGATAGTTCTACAATTGCTACAGGTAGTGAGGATGGCACGACTAAACTTTGGAGTCGGCAAGGCAAATTGTTGAGGACTTTCACTGGACAAAATACTGCGATTTATGCTGTGGCACTGAGTCGCGATGGCAAGTTAATTGCTTCTGGCACAAACGATAATCAGGTGAATATCTGGACTCGAAACGGAAATGCGATCGCAAATTTGGTAGGTCATAACGCTACGATTTTTGGATTGGCTTTCAGTCCTGACGGTCAAATTATTGCTTCTAGCAGTCAAGATAATACTATTAAACTTTGGCGGCCCAATGGTACTTTATTGCATACTATGACAGGACATCATGCTCCTGTTTGGCAGGTGGTATTTAGCCCGGACGGTCAGCTAATTGCCTCGGCTGGGGGCGATGGTACTGTTAAGTTGTGGAAGCTTGACGGTACTTTGGTGAGAACTTTTCGAGGTCATACTGCTGCGGTGTGGAGGGTGGCGTTTAGCCCTGACGGTAAATTTCTGGCTTCTGGCAGTGGGGACAATACTGTTAAGATTTGGACTGTGGATGGTAAGTTAGTGAGAACTCTTGAAGGTCACGCGGCGGCGGTTTGGGGGGTGGCATTTAGCCCTGACGGTAAGATTATTGCTTCTGGTAGTGTGGATAATACGGTGAAGTTGTGGAACTCTGACGGTACGGAATTAACGACGCTCAGAGGTAACTCTGGGGCGATTCGGGGAGTGGCGTACAGTTCTGATGGGGCGTTTGTGGCTTCTGTGAGCGAGGATAATAGGCTGATTTTGTGGAATGTGCCGCAAGTTCTGAATCTGGATTTATTGAGTTACGGGTGCGATCGCCTGCGGGATTATTTGCGGACAAATGCGATGGTGGAAAAGGGCGATCGCTTGTTGTGTTCGCCCCTTTGAATGATTTAACCGCGAAGACGCAAAGAACGCGAAGAGAAGAGGAAACAGTAACATACTCCCCTTGACGATTCGGCGGTCTGAGGCCGAATCGTCAAGAATCTCCAAAACCCGGATTTGGTATCACTACTGACTAATAAAATCGCTAGCGGTGAGAGTACCGGGCGCTATACCGTTCAGTTTTGCTAACAATTGATTGCTACTGGTGACGCTAATCAAAGTTTGATTGTTGCTCCCAGTAATAGTTAGTTGATTGAAACTCAAACCGGAATTTAACCCAATTAAATCCTCGCCTTGGCGGAAATCTGTAATGATATCACTGCCTAAACTTTGAGTTAGCAGAAATACATCATTCCCCGAACCGCCAGTCAAAGTATCATCTCCCACATCACCGCTAAGGAAATCGTTGCCAGCATTGCCGAAGAGGCTATCATTGCCTTTGCCGCCGTACAGCGTATCGTTGCCTGTATAACCTTCGAGCAAATCGTTTTCGTTGTTACCGAATAGCAAATCGTCACCATCGCCACCGCCGAGACTGTCATTGTCTTTGCCGCCGTAAAGCGTGTCATTTCCAGCCTTACCAAAAATTAAATCTGCACCTTCATTTCCGAAGGCAATATCGTTGCCGTTGCCAGCATTAATTGTGTCATTTCCTAAGTTGCCTAACAGATAGTCGTCGCCATCTTCCCCCAGCAAAATATCGTCATCTTTGCCACCAAAAATGGTGTCGTTGCCAAAGCCACCGGCAACAGTATCTTGGCCTAAATCTCCTCTCAAAAAGTCGTCGCCGTCTCCGCCAACCACAGTGTCGTTATCTTTGCCAGCGTAGACTGTATCGTTGCCGGTGCCGCCGAAGATTAAGTCATTGTCGGTATTGCCGAAGATGGAATCGTTACCGCTGCCGCCGTCGATGTTGTCGCTGCCCCCCATTCCGTAGAGGGTGTCATTGTCGCCAAGTCCGTTAATTGACTCGTTGATGCCATCGCCTATGATGAAATCGGCGCTGTCACCGCCGTTGAGAGTTTGTTGGGCGGGATTTTGAGTAATACTGCCGGGGTCGATTTCTGGGGCTGGTAGGGGTTCGACGATCGCATTATCCGTTGTCGGTGTTGGCGTGGGTGTCGGTGTGGGAATTGGTATCGGTGTGGGAGTTGGTGTGGGAGTTGGTGTGGGTGTCGGTGTGGGAACTGGTATCGGTGTGGGAGTTGGTGTGGGTGTCGGTGTGGGAACTGGTATCGGTGTGGGAGTTGGTGTGGGAGTTGGTGTGGGAGTTGGTGTGGGAGTTGGTGTGGGAGTTGGTGTGGGTGTCGGTGTGGGAGTTGGTGTGGGAGTTGGTGTGGGAGTTGGTGTGGGAGTTGGTGTAGTTGTGAATTCAAAAGCGCCGATATCCACGATCGCACTTCCATTATTATCACCATCTTGAGGGCGAGTCACGCCCCGCTGATCCGCCGCCGGCGCGCCCGCACCAGTACCGGTATCAATGGCGGGACTTCCTGCTAGCAGGGGCCTTACGAAAGCGCCGTTAATATTTTGTAAAGGGCCGAGTAATGGATCGGCGATCGTCACAGTTGCCGTCACATTATTGTCGTTAGGATCGCCCGTCGTCAGTTTAGCAGGAAATTGCAGATTATTTCCCCCGTCAATTAGTGCCCTTCCAGTTTGGTATTTAACTTTATAAGGATTACCGGCCGTATTGCTATCAAAAATCGAATTCTTGACAGTAATTGGCTGATTTCCAAAAGTCGCAATACCGCCAGAATACTCCCCAGCGGTGTTATTGGCTAAAGTCGAATTGACAATGTTAGTGGAAAAAGAATCTCTATTGCCGACAACTATTCCCCCGCCCTGTTTAGCAGCGGTGTTACCTGAAAATGTACTGTTGACAATGCTGACATTTCCATTTTCTCCCAACCACAAACCGCCGCCGTTATCGTCGGCTGTGTTGTTAGCAAAGGTACAGTTTGTCACAGTTAAATCGGCATTTCCGTGGCGAACTCCACCTCCTGAACCTCCACTCCCTGATGAGTTTTTTACGGCTTTGTTGTTAATAAAAGTGCTGTTTTCCAAAACCACTGTATCTGGAGGATAGCCAAACAGAAATGCTGCACCTCCTTCTCCAGAGGCGATATTGCCGTCAAAAGTGCTGCCTCGGATGATAACATTGCCACCAACAGGCCCCGGAGTTGCATTGGGGCCTGAAGCATTAGCGCCATCGACGTAAACTGCCCCGCCAACCCCTTTTTCTGTGCGGTTGCCTGTGAATTTAGAGTTTTCGATCGTCAGGCTGCCCAACAGGTTATTAACAGCCCCGCCTAAGCTGCCTTTGTTGTTGGTAAATTCGCTATCTCTGATAGTCAGAGAACCGCCGCTTTTAGTGGCGATCGCCCCGCCGCCGCGTTCGGTATTATCCGCCAAAGAACCGTCATTGTCGCTAAACTTACTGTTAATGACAGTTGTGGTGCTGCGGAAACCTGTATGAACGCCGCCACCGAAACCGGCAACATTATTATTAACTTGGCAATTTTCTAAGGTTAAAGTGCTGTTACCTCCCGTTTTAATGCCACCGCCAGCGCTAGTTGTTTCGTTATTCGGATCGGTTCCAGAGACTTTACCGTTGGCAACAATCAGGTTTTTTAGAGTAACATTGGTTGAACCTTCGGTGAGGATTACCCGCGAAGTGTTGTTGCCACTAATGGTTAAGTTGGCTGCACTAATTGCGTCAACTGTCAAGTTTTTATTGATGACAAGTTGACCGGAAGTTAGAACAATTGTTTGATTCGCAAGACTGGAAGCAAATTGAATAATATCGCCGGCTGCTGCGGAGGCGATCGCACTTCTCAAGGAACCGGGCCCGCTATCATTATTGTTGGTAACGGTAACAGTCGCTAAAGTCCCTCGGTAATCGGCCATAGTCTCTGGAGTCAAGGCACTGGATGCCTCAATATCACCCTTGGTAAACTCCAAATTCCAGTTACCAGTGCGGCCGGTGCGATCGCTAGATGCCGCAATATCAGCCCCAGTTAACTCGCCCAGGCGATCGACAAAATTAGCCCCATCACCCGCAGCCACATCGCAACCGTAAAGCATAATATCAGCTTTGTCGCTCAGCGCATTTCGCCACCCTTGCAACTGGCTGGCATATTGCGGCAAACTATCCGCATTCAACGTCGCAGAACCTAACTGCAAACTGCCAGAATTGCCGTGAGAAAAAATGTGAACTTCGTCTAAAGTTCCCCCCGCAGCGGCGATGGTTTGCAGTTTCGCAGAAATCTGCTCGACTCCGTTACCATTTTTATCTAAAATGATGACTTCTGCATTCGGAACCGCGCCACCCGCAAGAGTTTGATAGTCATCTAAGTCCGACTCAATGAAGACAATAGATTTAGGACGAGAATTGCGGAGAACAGATTGTGAATCAATACTGGCCAAATTTGAACTCATTTCGCATACCCCTATGAGAATGTTGGTAATTTGCTGGTAGATTCACCTGAAAAAACAGAAAACTTTTGAAATTTTCTCAAGAAAGCATTTGTAGCGCTGTCCGCCAAGAGCGAGTATGATATTTACTAGCGAACAAGGACAGCACCGCGTAAAAAAAATACTTACTGAATTCCGACATAGATGAGCCTAATTTTTTTATGCTGAAGGCAGCAGGCAGACTTAAAACCTCAGTAATAAATCTGGTCGATCAAAATTTAGGGAAAAAAAGTTTGCTCATACAACTATTCATAATTTGTATTGATTATCAGGTTTTTTGTTAAAATATTTTGAATTTTATAGTAATTAAATGCCGGCGATGTAATGTCAAGAGTTCTAGACGTAGAATTTATATATGTAGGATGTGCAAGGAGCACTTTACCGATCTAAATAGCACCTAATTTTATGTCGGAGCGATTACCATAATAAAAACGTTTCGTTCGTAGCGCGGACTAACGCCCGCCATATAACTGACTAAAGTCCGCACTAGGAACCTTACATAATATGAAACTATTTTCTAGTAACTAACCGTAGGATACCCAGCGGGAGAAAATCTTGGCACTTTCGTCAAAACCTTCAGCCCGCACAGGCACCTACCCGATGTTTTACTGGTAGTAATGTGCGCGTTGCACACCCTACCAGAGACAGTTAGATTGTTACCTGAATGAAATCGCTAGCGCCGAGAGTAACGGGCGTACCGTTAAGCTTCGCTAACAATTGATTGCTGCCCGTAACGCTAATCAAAGTTTGATTGTTGCTAGACGTAATGCTGAGTTGATTGAAACTCAAACCGGGAGCTAACCCAATTACATCCTCGCCCTGACGGAAATCAGTAATGATGTCGCTTCCCACACTTTTATTGAGGAAAAACACGTCATTTCCCGAACCGCCGGTCAAAGTATCGTCCCCAACATCGCCGCTGAGGAAATCGCTACCAGCACCGCCGATGAGCAAATCGTTACCCTTGCCACCGTAAAGCGTATCGTTGCCGGTGTTGCCGGAGATTACATCATTTTCATTGTTGCCGAATAGCAAATCGTTACCATCACCGCCATCGAGACTATCGTTGTCTTTGCCACCGTAAAGCGTGTCATTTCCAGCTCCGCCAAAAATCAAATCTTCACCTTCATTTCCGAAGGCAATATCGTTGCCGTTTCCAGCATTAATTGTGTCATTTCCTAAGTTGCCAAAAAGCTGGTCGTCACCATCTTCCCCCAGCAAAATATCGTCATCTTTGCCACCAAAAATGGTGTCGCTGCCAAAGCCGCCAGCAACAGTATCTTGGCCTAAATCTCCTCTCAAAAAGTCGTCGCCTTCTCCGCCAACCACAGTGTCATTATCTTTGCCGGCGTAGACTGTATCGTTGCCAGCGCCGCCTTGGATGAAGTCATTGCCGATATTGCCGAAGATGGAATCGTTATCTGCACCGCCGTCAATGTTGTCATTGCCACCCATGCCGTAAAGAGTATCGTTGCCAACAAGTCCGTTAATTGACTCGTTGATGCCACCGCCCATGATGAAATCGTCTGTGTTACCGCCGTTGAGAGTTTGTTGGGCGGGGTTGGGGGCGATCGCACCAGAGTCGAATTCCGGGGCGTTGAGGCTATCTAGCGGGGAAGCATCTGTCACCGGAGTTGGTGTGGGCGCGGGAGTTGGTGTGGGAGTTGGAGTCGGCGCGGGAGTTGGTGTGGGCGCGGGCGTCGGCGTGGGCGCGGGAGTTGGTGTGGGAGTTGGAGTCGGCGCGGGTGTTGGAGTGGGCGCGGGAGTTGGTGTGGGAGTTGGAGTCGGCGCGGGAGTTGGTGTCGGCGCGGGTGTCGGTGTCGGTGTTGGCGTCCCTGTAGGCGTCGGTGTGGGCGCGGGAGTTGGTGTCGGCGCGGGAGTTGGTGTCGGAGTTGGAGTCGGCGCGGGTGTTGGTGTCGGCGCGGGAGTTGGTGTCGGAGTTGGAGTCGGCGCGGGTGTTGGTGTCGGCGCGGGTGTTGGTGTCGGAGTTGGAGTGGGAGTTGGTGTCGGAGTTGGGACGACAGTACCTCCGAATTCAAAAGAACCGCTGTCTACGATCGCCCCTGGAATTGTATCACCATCTTGAGGGCGAGTCTGGCCGCGCTGATCCGTAGCTGGTGCGCCGCTTGGTACTCCTTTGTCAATGGCCGGACTTCCTGTCAGCAGGGGCCTTACGAAAGCGCCGTTGATATTTTGCAGTGGGCCAAGTAAGGGATCTGCGATCGTCACACTTGCCGTCGCATTGACATCACTGCCGTCATTAGGGTTTTTGGGCGGCCACTGAAAATTCCCTCCTCCATCGGCGTATTCGTCGGTGACGTGTTGGTTAATTCCCCAAGGGTTTCCTCCGTTAGCCGCTGTATTGTTGGCAAGAATCGTGTTTTTGAGGGTGACATCATTGGCAGCGGCGAAGATACCTCCACCAACCCAACCAGCACTATTATCGGCGATCGTCGTGTTGACAATAGTTGTGGGTGCACCCAGAGTCATTGCACCGCCGAGTTTGTTGAAATCATCAGCAGCAAACGCGGTGGAGTTGCCAGAAAACGTACTGTTAGTAATCGTAGCAGGGGCATTCCGCGTCCACAGGCCACCACCTTGATTGTTGGCTTTGTTGCCAGCAAAGGTGGTGTTGGTAATAGTCAATCCCTGGTTGGTGCTGTCGCTCAAATTCGTTACCGCACCACCGTTTCCAGGACTTCCACCGTTGGGTAGCTCCAGAATTTCGTTATTTTGGAAGGTGCTGTTTTCCAAAATAACCTTGTCTTGGCTGCCGGTGAACAGATAAGCTGCACCTCCTTCACCTCGACCTTTATTGTCTTGAAATACGCTATTGGTAATCTTGATTGTGCCGGAAGCTTCGCTCGGATTGCTGGCTCTGTCTGTGTAAACTGCGCCACCAAAACCCCTTAAAAAGGAATTATCTTGGCCTGATGCGAAAACGGCTGCGATGGTGTCGTTACCGATGAATCGCGAGTTGTCAATTGTTAACTTGCCCTGAAGGCTGTTAATTGCTCCGCCGTTAATTCCTTTGTTGTTTGTAAAGTCGCTGTTGGTGACAGTAAAAGCTTTGGAACTCAAAAAGCCGATCGCACCTGCACCGCGTTCGTCATTGGCTGCAGTGGCCGTGTTGCCGTTAAACTTACTGTTCGTTACTGTCAGAGTATTGTTGAAATTGCCGAAAATTGCGCCGCCACCTTGATCGGCAACATTATTATTGAACTGAACATTGTCTACTGTGACGCTTACTTCGTCCGTTGTACCGATCGCGCCGCCTCGCTCCGCAGTTTTGCCGTTGGTAATAGAGAGATTTTTGACTGCAAAATTTGTAGCAGTCACCACATTTGCATTGACAAAAAAGGCACGGGATGCGTTATTGCCGCTGATGGTTAAACCCGCTGCTGCTGCGCCGTCAATCGTAATATTTTTGCCAACAGGAATATCGAGTTGACCGCTGGTGAGGGTGATGGTTTGACCGGCCAAACCAGGAGCGAAGGTAATGGTATCGCCGGCTGCAGCGGATGCGATCGCAGCTCTCAAGGAACCAGCACCGCTATCGCTATTATTGCTGACCACGATAGTAGCTAAATCACCTTGGTAATTAGCCATTACATCTGACCGCAAGGCTAAGTCCGATTCAATTTGACCCTTAGCAAATTCTAAGTTCCAGTCGCCTCCGCGGCCGGTAATGTTGGTGGATGCGGCAACGTCAGCTCCCGTTAATTGGCTGAGTTTGTCAACGAAATTAGCGCCTGTACCGGATGCTACATCGCAGCCGTACAGCATAATGTCTGCTTGTGGGGCTAGTGAAGTCTGCCATTGTTCTAACTGGCTTTTGTATTGCTCGATGTTATCCGAACCCAGAGCGGTATTGCCAAGTTGCAAGTTGCCAGAACTACCGTGAGAAATGATGTGAACCGAGTCGATCGCCCCATTGGTAGAGGCGTATTTTTCAATTTCAGAGGAGATTTGTTCGATACCATTTTTGGTGCGATCGAGTATCACTACCTGCTGTCCAGGCAGCACTCCTGCTGCAATTGAATCGTAATCTTCCACGCCGGAATCAATGAAGACTAAGGAACGCGGGGGCAGTTTTTCAAGAGAAGATTTTGAGTTAACTTGGGCGAACGTAGAAGTCATATTTGATACTCCATTATGGGCGTTATTGGTAGATACATCCCTGGAGTAATCTTATCAGCCTTGTTTTAATACATATTAACATTGAATATTTAAAAGCACAACAATTTTTGAATAATTATTTAATTTATTTTTTTTCCGGGTTCCACTTCGTTTTAGTTGTAGTCAACCGGATTTTTGCTCGCAATTGCTAGCAAGAGAGGGAGCATCTCACTTTTGCAGCCAAGCTAGAAATTGGAGGTAGGAGGCAGGAGACAGGAGACAGGAGGAAAGAGGAAGAAAGAAGGAGTCAAAAGAAGTCTTTTTACAAATATGAGATGCTCCCGCAAGAGATAACACAAATATCGGGAATACAAAAAAAATCCTGCTTTTTTTTAGCAGGATTCTTTTAGCCTTGTTTTGCTGGGGATACCGATAATTACAGGCATTGGGGCATGGGTTTCAGGGTAATTTGCTCCAGACTGAGATGGCAATCTCCCGTCTATAGCTGTACTATAATTCTCCTAAAAAGTCTGTTAAAAGCAAGCATTCTCCCAAATTCACAATTATTGGAATGTCTATTTTCTCTAATTATATCAAATCCTCTCTTCATCGGAATAGTAAATTCACTGTTGACTGTTGACTGTTAACTGTTGACATCATGTATAAGTGCAACTATAATTAATATTATTCAAGATTATTTTTATGATTAATCTTGAATAATTCAGACAATTAAAAAATAATCTCAAACACAGATTACGATTTTGTTGTGGCATTTACTAACATTCAAAACAGTCTGATATTAAGTATGGGTTAATTGCTGCCGATTCCCGAAGAGAATCGCCCGCCGTGCAGTTACCGAATGTATATAACGAATCTAATCCGCTGTTGTCGATCGGCAACTGTACCAAAATACTTGCTGGGCACCTGCAGATTCGGTGAAAAAACCCGGTTGCTTCGGGGGCGAGTATTTTCTGGAGTGTTGGCAATTGGCTTTTGCACGGTTCTAGGTAATCGGAAGTGCTGCTAGAAATTGTCCAAAATTTGTCAATCTCTCCAAAGATAGAGGCATATTTTTGCAGTGCCGAGGTAACTTGCTCGATGCCATTACAGCGACTAAACTCGACGAAAATTAATGCCAGCGCCATCAAAATCTCAGAAATAAAATATCCCCCAGAATTAATGCTGGAATCGTTAAATACACAGCTTTTGGATGGGGCATTTGGGTATTCCGAAGCAGGATTGGTTTCTGTCAAAGAAGTGAACATTTTCCTTCCTCCAAAAGGGTGTTGAACGGTAGATACACCCTGGGAGTCAAATCACAGGAAACTGGCAGCGACCTTGTTTGTGTTGCTCGTCTCCATGTCACCCTTTTATTAGTTTCGCCCATCTGTTTGGCGCTGCCATCCGCGATCGCACGGAATTTATATTTTTTGTATTTTCCAGAATTGCCTAATGGCCCGTAATTACCGATGGTTTCTGTATCCTGTAGGTAACACCACTTTCAAGTCAGAATACCACTCGGTAGCCCGTCCTGCAAAGCCTTTGGCGATCGCTCCTATCCCAAATCTCAAATCTCAAATATCAAATTGTCTGAGAGTCTGTGGCGCGCGTAAATGTATCAGTCGTCAGCAGATGGCGGTTTTTTCCCTGAATTGCGAATATTAACAATCTTGTTGAGCGCATCGAACCAAAAACTAGCTCCCATTGAAATAGCTACGCCGCTCAAGATCCAACCAAGCAATTTTGCCATGAAAGCCGGCAACAATAAATTACCCTGCGCGTCTATTTCTAACCTGTTCGGTTCGCTCCATCCCAAAGGTAGAGCTACATTATCCAAAGCTCGATCGACATCCTGCTGAACTTGCCTAAGACCGGTTAAATTATCTAATTTAGTCTTAGCGTTTTTTTCTACCAACTGCTGAGCATACAAATTAACAGTCGATCGCAGCATCGAATCCTTCGACAACCGATTAACAATATGAATGCTATCAGCATTAGCAGCAATCGCGATCGTAGTTCCGAGCAAAATCGCCACCCCTCTAGCATTTCGCTTGTAAACGCCGGAAGCACGCTGCATCGATTGGTCGAACCAAGTTTCAATTTCTTGCTGAAACCGCTGCAACTGCTCTTGACTATCTCCGCCGCCTTTTTCAGCACGCTGCGCTAAAATAGAAAGGCTGCGTTTCAAAGATTCTGGCATAATGCTCAAAATTTCTTGAATTTCTTGGTACATCAAACCGTTTTCTTGCTCCTCCATAATTTCTGCTACCCTATCCTGAGTTTTTTTAAAGTTCCTCACACTATTTAACAGATTGCTCAAACTCGGTTCCAGTTGCGATCGCAGCGCCTCCCGCTCGTATTCGCTATCAAAACTAGCCTTAATAAATGCCATCTGTCTTTGAAAATCTCTCCCTCCTAGCTCAGTTTCTGGCAGATAAACCTGAGAATCATTAATATAAAATTCTAGTTTTTCCGACATCCGATCCAAACTGTTGTTCAAACTCGTCAAATCTTTTTTATAATCTTCAACAACCCGATTAAACTCCGCCGTCAACCAGCTAAATTGTTGTTCAACAATCGATTTTGCAGACTCCGGCAGATTCAAATGATTGCTAATTGCTTGAATTTGTGCCAACTGTAAATCTTTAAATCTTTCCAATCTGGCTTTAGATATCGCTCGGATTGAATTAGAAATTTTTAAAGTATCCAAAAGGCTAGCAGAAAAACTCTCTGGTGGAATATAAGAAGGCCCTGTTGATTGATTGCCGAAAACATTCTTGGTGCGAGTCAGCAGGCGGTACAAATCACCCATAAGGTGCGTAATAAGTCGAAATCCTTGGGAGAAAATCCCTTTGGCTCCCTGATTCAAATCCTTGATAATCGGATTAGCGTAGAGCGCATTAGCAAATTGTTCGACTCGCTGAAATTGCAGCGGCTCTTTGGCCGCGTCGCTGCCGTTAGAAATTAGCACTTCGATCGACTTCTTTAAATGTTCCGCCCGCCATTGCAAAACAGTAGCAATCAGTTCCTGAATTTCTGAAGCTAGCAAGCTTAAAGTCAGGTAAATAAACACTAGGCCAATTATGATATCTATAATTACAGGTAAGTTCATGGTATTTTCCTTGTCGCCAATAACTGCTGTCTAAGTTTACCTTCTGTTTGGGACGCGAAAAATTCTTTTAAGCCGAGTTTCCCAAAAGCATCCAACCACCCTAGCCCACGATCCCAACCCTGAATTTATAAGTGATTCCCAATTCTTCAATTCTTTAATCTAAAATCGAAAATCTTAAACGGTCATTCCTTATGTCAAAAATCTTTCCATTCTCGGTAGGTAAACCGAAAACTCGCTTCAATGACAGCTTGACAGACAAACTGTGGATGCTGGCTTTGCTGTTGGCTGCGGTGCTAATTTTCGGGCTCAATCTCGGCGGCCCGGCGTTGCGGGATTGGGATGAAGGGATTGCTGGGCTGGTAAGTCGGGAAATTTGGCGCGGCAATTTAAATTGGCTGTATCCGACGATCGACTCTATGCCTTATTTCAACAAACCGCCGCTGGTACACTGGCTGATCGGGCTGTGTTTTGCCAACTTCGGCGTCAGCGAATTGACGGCGAGGTTGGTACCGGCGATGCTGACGGCGGCTTCTGTGCCCATGCTTTACGCCATTGGGCGGGAGTTGTATCCGCAGCGCTCGATCGCCATTTTTTCGGCTCTCGTTTATCTGACGCTGCTTCCGGTAGTGCGGCACGGACGTTTGGCGATGTTAGACGGAGCAGTTTTGTGTTTTTTGCTGGCATCGATGTGGTGTTTGTTGCGATCGCGCCGCGACTTGCGCTACGCCTTGGGGGCGGGGATCGGGTTCGGACTCATTTGTTTGACTAAGGGCGTGATGTTGGGGCTGCTGCTGGGCGCGATCGGCTTAGTTTTCCTGGTTTGGGATACCCCGCGACTCCTCACTTCTGGCTATCTTTGGGGCGGATTGGCGATCGGAACTTTCCCCGTAGCTGGTTGGTATTTTGCCCAATGGCTGCACTACGGCCAAGATTTCATCAACGCCAACTTGCTAAACCAATCTTTCCGGCGCATTTGGGAACCAGTAAGCAATCACAACGGCCCGCCCTGGTATTATCTTTTAGAAATTTTAGAATCAGCTTGGCCGTGGCAGTTATTTTATCTGCAAGGGCTGTATTTCAGTTGGGAAAATCGCAATTTTCCCGGGCCGAAATTAGTCTTAGTTTGGACAGGAGTATATCTGCTGGCTATTTCTGTGATGAATACGAAATTGCCTTGGTATGTTTTGCCAATTTATCCAGCTTTTGCTTTAGCCGTTGGTAGTTATTTCGCGGAAGTTTGGGAGCAAATGTCCCTACCGCCAGAGCCGATCAAAGAGGAAGCAGAAGAACGTTTTGATGCTATATCTTTTTTACCTCATCCCGCGATTTTGGCAATACTGGCGGTGGTGGCTGTAGTCGGTTGCGCGTACTTTAGCGGCTTAGTACGGATTGGGGAACAAATTGTATCTCCCCAGCAAGATTTGCAGTTAATGATGATGTTTGTAGCTTTGACAATGACACTGGCGGCCGTGTTGCTGCACAACAAAGACAGACAATTTTTATTAGTTTTAATTTGGGGAACTTACGTCTCGCTGTTGGTATTTGTCGCTTCCGACAACTGGGTTTGGGAACTGGCGGAGGATTATCCGGTTAAGCCGATCGCCCAAATTGTCCGCGAAGGAACGCCCATCGGCCAAGAAGTCTTTACTTCTCACCGCCTCCCGCGTCCGTCGCTGAATTTTTACAGCCAGAGGCAAGTTATTGTCGCCGACGCGCCTACACTGAAAGAAAAATGGCAAACTCTCCCGCAACCTTATTTTCTGTTAGAAAAACCTGTCCTCAAACATCTAGATTTGCAGAATGCTGAGGTTGTAAAAACAGCCGAGGATTGGGTTTTGGTAACACGAAAATAAGTTTGCCAGTCACAAACCCGGTTTTTTACCAGAAAATTTGATTGCAGTACACAAAAGCCATCACAAACCCGGTTTATTGGGTTTTGATGCGTCCGGGATTGAATATTTAACATGATTGTGTCCGGGGCAGTGGTGAGGATTAGGGAACCACTTACATTTAATTATGCCACCGGATAGCTTTTCTAACTTAGCAGGAGTGTGCCCTGCCCCGAATAGATCGAGGTTGAGATTGAGGGCTACTTTCGCAGCGTAAGCAAGGTAAAAAGTACAAGGTATTGATACAGAGAATATTACTATTTTAGCAATTAGATTGTAATCCATAATATGTATAGCTTTTCTCAGAAAGATGAGGTACTATGCCCAGCGGCACCTCATCTTTCTGAGAACCGCTGTATGTCCTGCTACTTAACCATCAACATATTGCATTTCCATTTTCAACGCCGCCTCAACTCTTTGATACTCGGCCTCAACCTGTTTTAAAAGCTCGCAAGCTGGAGCAGGTAAAGCTTGGTTGGCTTGTATTCCGATGCGGCCCATGATTTCGAGTTGCTCGCACAGCTTAAACAAGCCAAAAGCACCGAGAGTACCGCTAATCGATTTCAAAGAGTGAGCATCTCGCCGCAAAGCCAGCGGATCGGCGCTCCTGACGGCCGTAGAGATGCCTCGCAGCAGTTCGGGAGCTGTTTCGAGGTAAATCTCGATCGCCTCCTCTAAAGCTTCCACATCTCGCAATCCTTCTATAATCTTGGCACTCAGACAATCGGGACTTTCTAACAAAGCCCGATCGAGATTTGATTCACCAAACCCGACAACTGCGCTCGAATTGGAAATTGTCTGTTGTGCATTTTCCGCAACAATCGCATTCGATCGCACTTCTAATTCACTCGTTTCTCCGATCTGTTCAATCTGCGAGTTTACACAAACAATCGGCACCGGGCGATCGCACTCTGGGCGCGATCGAGATTTACACGCCTTCAAAGCTCGAACCAACTCCTCAATGGCGATCGGCTTGCTCAAATAATCGTCCATCCCCGCAGCCATGCACTCTTCGCGATCGCCCTGCATCGCATTTGCTGTCATCGCCACAATCCAAGGGTTCGTCGATTTTAGATTGGGGATTGGGGATTTGGGATTGTTAGATTGTTCGTCAGTTTCAGAAACTTCTGATTCTTCAGTGGGATTTTCTAAGGTAAAATCCTCTGAAAATTGCTCGCGGATGAGGCGGGTAGCTTCCAAACCGTCCATTTCCGGCATTTGCACATCCATCAACACCACATCGTAAGGCTGGCGGTGCAAAGCTGCGAGCACTTCGATCCCGTTTCCCGCCACATCCGCGCGATAGCCCATCCGCTGCAAAATTTGCAAAGCCACCTTCTGATTCACCAAATGATCGTCCGCCAACAGAATCCGCAGCGGTAAGTTATCTGCCAGCACTGGTATGCTTTGGAGGAAAGCCCCGCTAGTGCGCGGCCCTCTCATTTCAGTTACTTGCGGTTCCCCAAAAATATTGATTAAAACATTGTAAAACTGAGATTGTTTAATCGGTTTGTTCAAAAAAGCAGCAAAATTCACATCAACTGCAGAGCAGTTAATTTCTGGTAGGCCGATCGAAGTTAGCATCACTAAGGGCAACTTTTCGCAATCAGGATACTGGCGAATTTCCGCTGCTAAAGCCAACCCGTCCATTTCCGGCATTTGCATATCCAAAACTGCAAAATCAAACGCCTCCTTAGCAGCTAGCCAATCTAAAGCCAAACGAGCCGAAGCTGAAGCTCTAGGCACCATTCCCCAAGACTGAGCCTGCTGAGTCAAAATTTGGCGGTTGGTAGCATTGTCATCGACAATCAAGACTCGCTTCCCAGCCAATTCCGGTTGACAATTGGTCGAGTTAACCGACAAAGAACTTTTGCAGCCACGAACGATCGTGCTGAAATAAAAAGTAGAGCCGGCGGATGGCGGATTTTGGTCGATCGGCTTGGTGCTGAGTGCGGATTTGACAGAGCAATATTTTTCGGCAATTTCACAGGAGTCTCCCCATTCCACATCAAAAGCTGTTGCTTTAAAATCTACCGGAGGCTTGCCGGCAATACAACCCATACTTTCTACCCACATCCTGCCGCCCATCATTTCGGCCAAACGCTTGCTAATTGCCAAACCCAATCCGGTACCGCCGTAGTGTCGGCTTGTTGAAGAATCTACCTGGCTGAAGGATTTAAACAGCCGATCCATGCGATCGCCCCGAATGCCGATACCCGTATCTTTGACCGCAAATTGTATTTCGTATGCTTGGTTAATTGCTAGCGGTTCGCCATTAATTTCTGGCGGTTCTGTAGGGTTTGCCGGCACTGAAATCTTTTTTGCCGTCACCGAAACCACTACTTCTCCAGTTGCGGTAAATTTCACAGCATTGCTGAGCAAATTGATTAAAATTTGCCTCAAGCGGGTGCTGTCGCCGATCGCCATTGTCGGTACCGAGCGATCGATCAAGTAACCCAATTCCAGTTTTTTTTGTGCCGCCTTGGTAGCTACCAAGTCAAGAGATTCCTCAATGCAAGTGCGGATGTCAAACGGATGTTCCTCTAAGTCCAATTTGCCCGACTCAATTTTCGAGAAATCTAAAATATCGTTGATCAGCGTCAGCAAGGCATCGCCGCTGCTGCGGATAGTTTCTACAAAATCGCGCTGTTCGCGAGTTAAGCAGGTATCCAACAGCAAACCGGTCATGCCGATGACTCCGTTCATCGGAGTGCGAATTTCGTGGCTCATGGTGGCTAAAAATTCGCTTTTAGCTTTGGTAGCCGCCAGTGCTTCGTCGCGAGCTTTTGCCAAATCTACGCCTGTTTGCTGGCGTTCTAGTTCGCTTCCCACCCACTGACCCATCAGTTTCACCAACTCTCTGTCTACAACTCGGAACGGTTCTGTCACAGGAGTTGGAGAAAGGAAGCACAAAGTGCCGTAAACTTCACCTGTCACGGTGACGGGAATGCCCATGTACGCTTCGATCTTGAATGCTGGATCCTCGGTGTTGAAGCACAAAGCCGCAAACCTCGCCGACTCAAAGTACATCGGTTCTTTTGCCATTACTGTAGTCCCGCAAAAGGTTTTTTCGAGGTCGTAGATTTGTGCTTTCTCGATCGACCCGTCGGGACATTCCACAGCCACGATTTGATATTTGTCGCCTTGAATGCGGGACAAAATTCCCACGGACAGACCCAACTGTCGGCATCCCATCACCAGCAGTTCTTGGAGGCGCAAATCAAAGGTAAAGAGGCGGCCCTCCGGGTCAGTACGGGGAGCCGAGGTCACTTGGTACAAAGCTTTAATTGCAGCTTCGCTTTCTCGCAGTTCTTGTTCTGTTTGCTTGCGGACGCTGATGTCGCGGGAAATACCAATAATTTCTTGCACCAAACCAGTTTCCGGATCGCGGATCGTGCGGCTGGTGGTTTCAAACCAAATGTATTTGCCGTCTTTGCGGCGGATGCGGTAGCTGACGGTGTAAGTAACTGGAAGCGCCAGGACTTTTGAGTGAGCTTTGGCGATGGTTTCTAAATCGTCTGGGTGAAAATAATGGTTGGGGATCGCGCCGACGAGTTCCGAAGGTTCGTATCCGAGCAAAGCGCGGCTGGCGGGGGACACGTAAATAAACACGCCTTCGGGGTTGTGTCTGGTAATCATGTCGGTTGAGTTTTCGGCCATCAACCGATAGCGGTCTTCGCTTTCTAAGCGTTCGACTTGAGAGTTGCTCAATGCTTCTAGCATTGTGTTGATGGCGCCGGCCAGGCTTGCGAGTTCATCTTTTCCGCTCATATGAACGCGCAAGTCTGGGTCTCCGTTGGCTCCGATGTTGCTGACGCTGGTGCTTAGGTCTGCCAATCTCGCCAAGACTAAGTTTTCGAGCAACAGCAGGGCGATCGCGCTAAATACTAAACCTACTGCCAGTATTGATAGGGTAAACAGGCCCAAGGTAGCCTGACCTTGGCGGTAGATGATGCGGTCTGCCTCTACTCGCAGCAGCAGCGCTAGGTTGCCTTGGAGGTCGCGAATCAGGGCGTATCCTGCGACTACGTTATCGCTGACTGGTTCGACTAAAATTTCTACTGATTTGAGGTTAGAAATTTTGATTTTGTCTAAATCCTGGATCGATCGGGCGATCGCCTTAGCCCCCGGTTTGGAGTAGTTCGCAGAACCCAATTTAAAATCTAAACTCGGCAACCTAAAATCGACTGACAGGTGAGTCAGTTCCGAAAGCAAACCAATTTCGCTGCTGTCGAGGTAGCGTCCCAGAACCAGCGTCCCGCGCGGCGGGCCTTGGGCGTTGCTGTTGACGATCGGCCTCGAAGAAATTAGCAGCCTAGCTTCTGGGAGGGTAATGACGCCTGCTTTTGCCCGATCGCGATCGCCCTGCGGTGTCGAGGGTTCTAGCAACGCCTCAATCAATTGCTGTTTCAAGCTTTCGGGAATCGGCACTTCGGTTTGGGACTTCCGGTCGAAACCTTTGCTAAAAATCGTCTGACCGCTGGAGTCCAGCACTAGCAACAAGTTTAGTCTCAAGGAAGTAAATGTCGAATCGACGAAATTTGACTTGACAAAAGCCTCATTTTGTGTATCAACAAAAGAGTAAGTATCGTCCCACTCGGCGTAGTCTTGGGCGCTGGTGTCTAAATTCGACAAGTCGTCATCTAGGGCATCCAAAGCCCGCGCGACATCCTGGCGGACGTACTGGGCCTCAAGGTTTTGAAAATCGTGCAGCAAAATAGTTGATGCAGTGGCATAGAGAACCAGAATCAGGCTGACTAGAGCTGCACCGATGATTAATAGTGTTTTTTTTCGGAGTTGCATGGCGTCGCCCCCCTCACTGTGCTACTAGGCAACTAGCCTGGGGAGATTTGAGACGTAGGTTGTTTAGCATTGGCTCGACAGGGCCTGCATATTTTGACTGTTGTGGGCCCACTGGCAAAAGTCCTTGGTATTTCCAAGATATCCGATATGTCGTCCCCACATCAGTGTAGTATTTTCACATCTTTAATTACCTTCTTGACACTCCCGGGCCTGAACGCGCGGGGATTCTTGGTTCACTGACACACCTTTAAACTATCCATCCTTTCGGCAATATTTAAACCAAAAACCCGTCCGATTGAACGAAGTTGCGAGTCTAATTTGAATAGCCCCAGAGGGCTTATCTCCCCAAGCGTTAAGGAATCGCTTCCCAGGTTCCCGTATTATGCCCTTGGCGTACATCTAAACTACTAAATTTTTGAGTTTTCTGGTGTGGGTGCGCGGTGGCTGCCCTAGCTATGTTTTTTGTGGTGTTCGCTACCCACGAGATATTATTGTTTTCTAGCCAGTCGTTTTGGATTATCGCCCATTTGTGAAGCGCGGTTATGCTATAGCGGTTCTCACAAAAGTGAGGTATGCCCACGGAGGCCTATGCCCACGGAGGCCTATGCCCACGGAGGCCTATGCCCACGGAGGCCTATCCCGGATAGTACCTCATATGAGAGCACAGAAAGGCTATACCTGTATCTATCTCTACTATACTAAACTTATGGAAAATACTGTCAAGTATGAAAAAGTTTTTCAGTATTATATCACATCCTCTCTTCATCGGAATAGTAAATTCACTGTTGACTGTTAACATCATGTATGAGTGCAACCGGAATTGATATGAATCGAGCCGACACGCTCTTGAAAAGGGGAGCATCTCATATTTGTAAAAACACTTCTTTTGACTCCTTCTTTCTTCCTCTTTCCTCCTGTCTCCTGTCTCCTGTCTCCAATTTCTAGCTTGGCTGCAAAAGTGAGATCCTCCCCTTGAAAACTCTGATAAAAATAGTGCCTGATGTCAGTATGAACTCACATCAGGCACTATTAGCTTGCACGGCGCAAATTCAGTTTTTAGTTAGCGGATAACAGCTAAGGCACCGGCACCGGCTGCTGCTACGGCCGAGGTAAGAGCGGTAAAAAACAGCCACCAAGAAGCAACTTCGGCTGCTTTCCGGGTTTCTTCAGCTTGTTTTTCAGCTTGAAGTTTGATGCTTTCAAGGCGAAGCTGGGCTTCTTGCTGCAAGCGTTCTGCTCTTTGCAACACTCTATTGCGGGTGACTTCAATTTGGTCGATCAAGCGGTTAGCATCGGCTTCGGAAATGTCCTCGCGGGAACTAATTAGTGCTACTAAAGTATCGCGGTTGAAATGACCTAGCCGATCGCGCAAAGCATCAAATCCAGCTTGCGGATCGTCAAATAATTGACGCACGTCCCGCGTAATCCCTTCATAATTTAGTTCAGGGCGATCGAGCGAATTGAGGTAATCCCGAACTTTTCCGAGAACCCCGTCAATTACCGACTGAATGCGATCCTGAATTTTCTGGATTTGTAGTGCAAACTCATCGCGCACCGACAAAATTCCATCCACAATGCGAGCAGCTTCTGCTTCAGAAATATCCTGCCGCTGAGACAGCAGAGAAACCATAGTCTCTCGATCGATGTGCGACAGACGCTCGCCCAAGCTGTAAGCGCCGACTTTTGGGTCGTGCAGCAGCAGTTGCAAGTCGCGCTTGATGGCTTCGGGATTTAATTCATCCTTGCCCGTATTTCGCAAATAATCCTCTAAAACGCTCTGAAAATCCTGGACTTGGGTTTGTACCCGCTTCGCCAAACGGCGAGGCGCTTTCACGATCGAGCCCAGAGTTTCCTGCACTTGGTCGATAATTTGATTGACTTGTTCTTCAGTCAAATCATCTCTCTGAGAAAGCAGTTTTACCAAAGTATCGCGATCGACCTGAGACAGGCGTCCCCGCAGCGCTAAAGCCCCTTCCTTGGGATTTTCCATCAGTTTCGTCAAATCGCGCTGAATCCCTTCAGGATTGAGTTCTGATTTGCCAGTATTGCGGAGGTAATCTGCCAGGGCGGTCGTAGTTTGGTCGTACTGATCCTTAGCTTTTTCTGCCAGTTGTTGCGGTGCTTGGAGCGCGCTGTGCCAAGTTTCCTCGGCGCTGTCTAGAAGCTCGTTTACTTGGTTTTCGTTGAGGTCTTTGCGCTGAGATAGCAATTTTACCAAAGTATCGCGATCGAACCGAGAAGCTCTAGCTCTGAGCGCCCAAATTCCCGCTTCTGGATTGTCCAGCAGTGTTTTGAAATCGCGCTTGATGCCTTCGGGATTGAGTTCTGATTTGCCCGTAGACTGCAAGTATTCTTGTACTTTTTGCCACTGATTGTCTAGTCGGACTTGCGCGGCTTCTTGCAGGCCTTTAGCATCTGCTAAAGCGACATCTCGCGTCTTTTCCAACTCGTTGACAATCTGTTCTACTTCCTGAAAGCCGAAGTTTTCGCGGCCTCTGAGAATTTGCACAAAACTGTCGCGGGTGTAAGGAGAAAGCCGATCGCGCAACTGTTCGTAACTCGCATCGGAATCATCTAAGATTTTTTTGAAATCGCTCCCGATACCTGCTGCTGTCAGTTCCTCTTTCGGGGTCAGCTTCAAATAAGTTTCCACCCGCCACTGCAAATCGCGAGCTTTTTCTTGCTCCTCAGCAAAGATAACGGTTTCTAAAACTCGCCGTCTTATTGCTTCTAAATCCTGGGAAATTTCTTTAATTTTGTCTTGGGTAAAAACGCCTCGACTCGCGAGAATTTCCGCAAACTGAGATTTATTGAGTTTTTCTAATTCGCGGCGCACAGTTCCCGGATCTGCCGTAGGATCGTAGATCGCGTCACGAAATTCGCGCTCGATCGCTTGCGGGTTCATTTGCCACGAATAAGTGTTGAGCAAGTAGTTTTCTACATCGGCGCGGATCGGGCTATAGGTTTCGGGTTCGCCTTTGACTTGAGCGGCAACTTTATCAGCTTGGGCGCTAACTTTATCTTTAGCTGTTTTGAGCTGACCGACTACTTTTTCTACATCGAAATCGGAAATGTCCGTGCGGCCCAAAACTATTCCCATTAAAGCATTGACTGCCATTGTCGTTGCTTGGGTTCTCATGGTGGGGCTTTGGCCGGAATTTTGACCGCCCAGACTGCTGAGGGCTTGTTCTACCCTACTTGTCAGTTGTTCTGAGAGCAAATCTCCCGATTTGGCAGATTTGAGATAATCTACCAATTGGCCGATGCCGTCTGATTTGGCTTCTTGTTTTTCTACTTGTTTCCAAGCATCTTCGAGTTGGTCTACAATCCGGTTGACATCGCGCTTTGACAAGTCCGATCGCGAACTTACTAAATCTACTAGAGTTTGGCGATCGATCTTCGGCAAATTTTCGCCAGCAATGTTTTTGAGTTGCGGATCGTTGAGCAATTTTTCAAACTCGCCGCGCATCGCTTTGATGTCTAATTCCGGCGGTTTGAGGGCTTGGATGTAGTCTTCGACGTTTTCCCGCAAGCTTGTGGGGTCGATCGCGCTACCGAGTTCGTGTCCCACTGCCGCGGCGGCTGCTTTGGCTGTGGCCACTACTTGATTGCTGGCTGCTTTCGCGCCCAAGGCTGCGGCTGCGGTGCCAAAAATCGCTTGAACGCCAGATGTCGCGGTGTTGACGACGGAACCGATCAGGGAACCGACGGTGGTGGAACTCACCCAGACGAGAAGTGAGAAATAGGCAGCCCAGACAACTAAACCGACGATCGCCCCCAAAACCGGACTGCTAATCAAGCTCAGCTTTACTGCTAGCAAGCAAGCGAAGAATAGGGCGACGGTGACGGTGATTAGCGTCCAAGTGCCGACTTTGCTGCCGATGTGGCGCAGTGGCGGGCTGCTGCTATCCGAGTGGTGTCCGTCATCGTGGGATTGTCCGATATAGGAAAGACCCGCAGCTACTGATAAATTTGTTAGCAACAGTTGGAAAGCGCAGGCTAGAACGACTCCAGCGATGAGGGCGATAAAAAATTGCGGCCCGGAATAGAGGAGTGCTGTTTCTTCTACTGTGTTTGTAGTTGTAGTCTGTTCTACTGGCACTTGGGCCAGCAAGAACCCGATGTTATACATTTCTGGATTTATTGGAAAATTTTGATACATAGTATATGCCTCGTTAAAGGGTGGGTACGCGCGATCGTTGGCGCGAGTTGACTAATTATATAGTTTTAGATTCGTGCCCCCAATGGCAAGCATCGCCTTATTGACGAGCTAAAGCATCCCCCTACAGTCGGAAGTGTACAAATATGTCTGCGGACTACTATCACTTTAGGCAGATTTGTGGTATGTCAATTTTGTGTTATTGGTCAACTAGACTTGTTTTGAATTAGGACTTTATGCAGGGATGGGTAGCTGTAAATAGCAGCGGACAAGTAATTTTTATCAGCACATTACTCAATTGTATAGCCACATTGAGCGATCGCCACATTTATAAACCTTTATGGAAACCACCCTTTATTTCACAATATATCAACGAATATCACTTTCACCTAATTCTCAATTACCAGCCAAACAATCTAATTGTGCCTGCATTTGAGTTGTAACTAAATCGAAACAAGCATCGACATAATCGCGATCGCCCGCCGCCTCCTTACCGTACCTCTCAAATACAATCGGTTCGCACACGCGAGTCCGAATCTGCACCGGAAAAGGCAAGTTTGGCAAAGGCCCAATACTCAGTCCCCAAGGCAATCCTAAATACACCGGAAACACCACCGGATCGATGCCAAACAACCACGGCATCCCCAATTCATGCAATTGCTTTGCTTGTTCGTACAAATCCGCCAAAACTATTAAAGTATCGTGGGCACCGTGGGATATAATTGGTACAATTGGTACCTCTTCTCGCAATGCTAATTTAATAAATCCTTTACGTCCGGCAAAGTAGATTTTGTTCCGCAAGTGATAGGGGCGAAAAGTATCTTCTGCGCCGCCCGGATAGACGAGAACCGGGGCATTTTTTCGCAAAGCTGCGATCGCCATTTTCGGATGTGCTTTGATAGCGCCGCACTGCACCGCCATGCTAGCAATATCAGGAGAAACCTGCCAAACCGTCGGGTGCATCAATCCGTAGGCCAAGCGTTCCGTGCCGTACCTGTGGAACCATTCGTATAGAAACATAAACATATCAGGAGCGGCGATTCCCCCGTTGTGGGAGCCGACAACGAGCATTTTTCCGTTCGCGGGGACGTGGTGCCAGCCGTCGCTTTGTACGCGAAAATAGTAGCGGTACAGCCATTCCCAGATTGGCAGCAAAAGTTGAATGAAGTCGGGATTGCGATCGTCCAAAGATAAACCGTCAAAGGGATAGCTAGAGGATTTTGTATTAGGAGTTTTTGTCACTTTGAAAATATTTTAGTTAGTCAGTAGTCAGTAGTCATTAGTCATTAGTCATTAGTCATTAGTCATTAGTCATTAGTCATTGGTCATTAGTCAGTAGTCAGTAGTCATTGGTCATTAGTCATTAGTCATTGGTCATTAGTCATTAGTCATTGGTCATTAGTCATTAGTCATTGGTCATTAGTCATTGGTCATTAGTCATTAGTCATTGGTCATTAGTCATTAGTCATTGGTCATTAGTCAATGGGTATAAAAGCATTGAGAATTGGATCTAAAAACAGAAAAGCATTGGACATTAAAATTGGCAGCAAACAACCAATAACCAATAACCAATAACAAACAACTAATAACTAATAACAAACACCCAATAACGAATAACAAAAAACCAATAACAAACAACCAATAACCAATAACTAATCACAATTAAGTAAAAAAGTCAACACAGTTTCATCAATTCCCTTAAGTGTCAGCGACTTATATTTAACAATTCGATCTTCCTCAACATAATCTGCAACCGCCGCCGAAATCAGCACAGAATTTGCTTCCGCCACCTCTTGCAAGCGTGCAGCAATATTCACGCTCGGCCCGATCGCAGTATAATCCGATCGATCCGGGCCACCAAACATTCCCACCACCGCAGTACCCTGGTGAATTCCGCAGCGAAACCGCACCGGAGGCATCCCATTTTCCCCCACAATTCCCTGCTCCACCCAGCGCTCGTTAAGCTCCTTAAGAGCTCGCAGCATTTCCCTTGCAGCAGCCACCGCGCGGCGTACTTGCTCATTAGGCGTTAGTTCCTCCGGCGCGCCAAACAGAGCCATTACCGCATCTCCCACAAACTTATCCACCGTACCTCCACTGTCAAAAATAGCCTTAGTCATTGCCGCCAAATATTCATTCAACAGCTCAGCCACCCGGCGCGATCGCAGCGTATTTGCCATCTCAGTAAAACCGACAATATCGCTAAACAAAATAGTAATCAAACGCGGTTCCGGGCGCAAATCCAGCCCCAAATCTCCCGCCGCAGCCGCCTTCACCATCGAGGGCGGCAAAAAGCGGCGCAGCACCGACTCAGTTAAATAACTGTTCAACTGCTGCACTCGGCGCTCGTTTTGTTTGAGAGCGATCAAATTTCGCACTTCGGCCAACAATTCGCGATCGTTAAAAGGCTTAGACAAATAAGCATCAGCACCCCGTTCTACTCCTTCAATCCGAGTATCTTCGTCAGCTTTCGCCGTCAGCAAAATTACCGGAGTACCCTTCAATTCCTCATCTTGTCGAATCATCCGAATCAAATCTAAACCCGAGATTAAAGGCATCATCAAATCCGTGACAATTAAATCCGGGCGACGATTTTGGGCGGCTGCAAATCCTTCTTCGCCATTGCGAGCGAGCAAAACTGCAAAGCCGGCATTTTGCAAAATTCCCGACACATAAAAGCGCAAATCTGGATTGTCGTCAACAACCAAAACAGTGCCGGCTGCTGTTTCTGAATTGATCGGTTGGATCGCCTCAAAACTCTCATTGGCAAATTCAGCATCAGACAAATCACCTTCCACATCTGCCAGTTCCACCGCTGCTTTGGATGAATGAAACTCTGCAGGTATTTCTAGTACCTGTTCCGGTGGTAAGTGAGTAGAACCGAAGTGCAGCCAGACGGTAAAAGTAGTACCTTCGCCGTAAACTGACTCCACGGAAATTTGACCGCCGTGGAGTTCGACTAATTCCTTGACAAGCGCCAAACCCAAGCCGCTGCCTTCGTAGGAACGGTTGGTAGAACCTTCGGCTTGGCGAAAGCGCTCGAACAAATAGGGAATTTGTTCGGTGCGAATGCCAATGCCGGTGTCTTTTACTTGCAGCAAGCAGTGAGCGCCTGCCGGTTTAACTGTCAGGGTGATTGTTCCGCCTTCTGGGGTGAATTTGACAGCATTTGATAGCAAGTTGTAAATCACTTTGTCAAATCTTTCAATATCCAAATAAAGTAAAGGACATTCTTGCAGTTGGGTAATTAATTGCAGTCCTTTTTTATCGCAGTAGGCGCGGAACGACTCTGCGGTAGAGTAACAGAAACTGACTAAATCGCAGGGGCGAAAACTCGGCTGCATCCGTCCGGCATCGAGTCGCTGCAAGTCCAGCAGTTGATTTACCAAGCGCAGGAGGCGGCGCGAATTACGCAAAGCGATTACCGCTTGTTCGTAGGGTAAGTCTTCTTGGCGGCCGCAAGCTGATTCCAAAGGGCCGATGGTTAGTGTTAGAGGCGTGCGGAATTCGTGGGAGATATTTTGGAAAAACTCGGTTTTGAGCCGATCGGCTTCTAGGAGCCGTTCTGCTTGCTGTCTGGTAGTCTGGTAGAGGCGCGACTGCTGCACGGCTAGAGCAGCTTGAGTTGCCACTATTTGAGCCAGGTCAATATCTGAGAGTTTCCAGCGGCGGATGGTGTGATTTTGGCGCAGGGAAATGCTGCCGATGATTTTGCCTTCGGAGATTAAGGGAACGACTAACAGGGCGCGGGCTGGCGATCGAACTTGCAGTTCTGTAACATTTAAATCGGGGCGTTCGTAGAGGTCTTCAATAGCCACCGGCTCTTTTGATACCATAACCTGCAGCAACACCGGATTGCCCCGAATCGGCACCAAAGATTGCGGCAAGGAAGGATGGGCAAAAACCCAGGTGCCAGAGTTAACACCACCACTAGCAGAATCCGTCCCTGGCGCAGCAGAGTTTCCCTGGTTCCCCACTACCTCTGGATTGTTAAAACCCTGTTCTACAGCCACGGTATTCCTATTTGTGTCGTAGAGCCCCACGCACTGGACGTATTCATCATCTTCTGTCCACAAAGATAGGGCGCAGCCGTCAACTTGCAAAGCTTGGCCTAGTTGTTGAGTAATGGCTGCAAAAATATTTTGGGGGTCGAGGCTCGATCGAATTGCCGTAGTAATAGTATTGACTAAGGCCTCGCGCTTGGCCAGCGCCCGCACCTTTTCGTAAGCCCTGGCTTGAGAAAGCGCCAAAGCCGCTTGGTCGGCCACCGTAATTACCAACTGTACCTCATGGTCTTGCCACTGGCGCGGTCGATCGAACTGGTGCAGCGCTAAGACAGCCATCAGTTCCGTTTTGTAAAACAGCGGTACGATTAAGCTCGATCGAATATTCGCAGCTTGATAAGCCTGCTGTCGCTGGGGATTGTCCCAATTTAAAACTCTCTCATCAGTTTCGGCATCTTGAATCACCTGCACATCCAGAGTTTTCCAAACCAAATCCGCCAGCAAATCCGCCGAAAGTCCAGAAGCATCTAGAGGTATGGTTTCCGGCGCATGGTAAACGAACTGTTCGTCAGCCGCCCGCCCGTCTTGAAAAGGTCGCAGCAGACAACAATTCACCTCAAACATCTGCCCGACGGTTTCCACAATTCTTTGCAGCATTTGCTGGTAATTGGGGGCGGATCGGATAGTATTGGTAACGGCATAAAGCAGCGATTCTTGCGAGAGAGCCCTACGCAGTTCATTGGTGCGCGCTTTCAGGATATTGTGAGTCTCAACAGCTTGAGTGACAATAGTTTTAAGTTCTTCAGCATCCCAAGGCTTCGTAACGTATTTGAATACTTTGCCAGCATTAATCGCTTCAACTAAATCTTCAATATCCGTATAGCCAGTTAAAATAATTCGGATGACATCCGGGTATTGAGCCGCCGTCAGGCTGAGAAACTCCGTACCGCTCATTTTTGGCATTCGCTGGTCGGAGATAATCACAGCAACTTCTCCCTCTTTTGCCAAAATTTCCAGGGCGGCGGGGCCAGATTCGGCCCTGAACACTTTGTAGTCTCGATGGAAGGTGCGGTAAAGCAAGTCGAGGTTATCCGGTTCGTCATCGACGATCAGAATTTTTAACTTAGGATTTGATTGAGAATTCATGCACCGTTCTCCTGTGCCCCGGGGCTGTTCGATTTAATAAGTCTGATGAAAAAAAGAATTCGCCGGTTTCAATTGTTGAAGTCACAATAGTTCGTGAATCTGAAGTTGTCGTGAGTTGGCCAAAGCAAGAGTCAACCGGGATCATTGGTGTTTTGCATCTTGTATTGTGTCCTCGGGAAGTCGCGAGTTGTACAATACGCGACTTCCCGAGGACACGCACTCTAAAAAAATGCTTTTTACAAAACCCAGATACTCCCAATCCAGCTTGATTTTTGAGAATTTAGTTTTAAATCCAGAATTATTCTGAGCCACAATTGTCTGTCGTACACCCTAATTTTATTATTTAATGATATTCACATAAACTCGTCTTGCGGTAAGTGTCCCCTTACCCCTCACCTCTATGCAGAAGCAGAAACACGAATCCGGCACTTTTAAAAGCTGTCTGGATATCTCATAATACATAGGAATAACCTTCGCGATTGTAAGTTAATTTGCCAAATTTATGTCATATTCTCCCTCCTTGGTCGATTTTATTTGGTATGTGAAAACTGCTGTCAGTACGATATAATAGACCACCAATATTTTCGCCTCTGTTTTTTCGACTGCCAAGGTTACAGCAACTTTAACAGTCCGCAGCTCGATACTGTCGGCGAGCCTGCGCCGGTTCCCCTGACGGATATTCGGGGGGTGGCTGACAGACCAAACGGGCTTTGAGTGCGGGTGACGCAATTGCTGTACCATTTGAGTTAGACTTGCACTTTTTCCGCGATCGCGACATTTTTGTGCCATCGCAGATTTTCGAGAAGCCAATTAGTGCGGCCAAACACTGTAAGCCAGAGCGTCCATCTGTTAATCTTAGCTAGGGATGTACTCTGTGGAAACCGGCAAATTAGCTTTCTTCGAGATTTTGACAGTCTCGATCGCCCTTTGCACAGCATTGCAGCACAAGATCGAGCCGTGAAGGAAAACCCCCGCAGAATGTTTCTGACCATCCAAATTTAAATTGGACGGTGGGGAGAGCGATCCCTAGCGCCACAGGTAAAGCCAATTCGTGACGGGACGGGCTTGCCGATGACCCATAACTGCTGAAAGCTGGGTTGTCCGGTTCACCGGGCCGGTGGCGAAGATCCGACGTGCAAGCGGGCCCGATGTTAGTGCGGTCAGTCGTTGAGTTTTTCAATTTCCTGAGCGAAAAATTATATTCGATGCGATCGGATATTTGAACCAACACAGATCCGCAGGGTTCCGGGAACCTGACATTAAAACCTTTTTGATTGTTTTTAATACCTTAGCAGTTACCCACCAATTTAGTATTAGGGGATTGGTTTTGATTGATAGGAAATTGATTTTTAAATGCCAAAAACTGGCACACAACATCCAATACTACTTAAATTAAAGCATAAAATAATGTGATTTAATGGTACTAATCAACGATGTCTATAAATTATCTCATAATATCATAACATCAGAGAAGTTTCTTAGGTAAAAATCCGAGAAAATAGCGTAAAAAAAATAATATAGTGACCTTAAATGGTGAATCCTTCTTTTTTTTCCTCACCGTCTCACGAACAACAAACTCCCCGACTTTCTGCCTTTTCGATCCGCGTCGCTGTGTCGAACGACTTGACACAGCTAGCCGATGTTTTAGCCGTGAGCTTTCACTCCCGCCAGGGATTGGTAGAATGGGTGTATCCGGTGCTGCGTTTGGGCATTTACGAAGATTTAAAAAATCGACTGCGTTCTAAGGCAGAACATTACATTTGTCTGGTTGCTGAGCTAGTCTCGCGCGAGGAAGGAATGCAGAATTATCGATCGCCCCGACTTGGGTCCGTAGCAGGAACAATAGAAATGGCCCTGCGCGCTCGTTTCCCTTGGCAAATTCCAAGTTCAGACTATCCTTATTTGTCAAATTTAGCCGTTCACCCAGAGTATCGGCGGCAGGGAGTTGCTCAACAATTGCTCAGCAACTGCGAGGATACAGCAAGAGAATGGGGATTTTCGGAGATTTACCTCCACGTTCTGGAAAATAATCACGCAGCCAGACAGTTGTACTATCAAGCCGGCTATCGCTTGCAACAAGTCGATTGGCATTGGACTCATTGGCTGTTCGGTCAACCGCGCCGACTGTTTTTACGCAAGCAGATTTCGCTTTCACAAGCTAATTATTTGAAGCGATAGTGGGTAATTGGTAATTGGTTGTATTTGTTGATTTTAGGCGATCGCACAACTCTCATAAAATTGTTTCCATAGCTTCGACCTGCAATAGGAGGTAGGATTTGATTGTGGAAAAAAACGTGATTTGTAGACTTATTGCATATATTTTTGATTGATAGGTAAACCGCAAATTGATGCAGATTAGCGCAGATTAACGCAGATGTTTTGCAAGATAGGATCGAGCGGTTAGAGGTAAAGATCGAGTCTTGATATCATGTCCGGTCGATTAATAACACAAATCTCCTGTAAGTTGCAAGAAAGAAGGAGGCTCTTCCTCCGCACCTGCATTACCAGGCAGAGCGAAAGTAACGAGCAACGGCTTAAGTTATTAAATTTTCCTGATTGCGGTAAATCGATCGGAACAGTCAACAGTCAACAGTCAACAGTCAACAATCACCTGACGTTACAACCGGAATTGATCTAAAATCTAAAATCTAAAATCTAAAATCTAAACTTGTACCTCACCTTTTTGACAAAGGCTATATCATATCGTTTCCGCTTGCATCGGAATGCTTTAACCTTATTAGAACACAGAGTACACAGAGTCCGAGAATATATATCTGAATCATTCCCGGTTGCATCGGAATAATAAAATCGAGTCAACAGTCAACAGTCAACAGTCAACTTCATTCCGGTGTTACCGGAAATGATATGAATCATTCCGATGCTACGGGATTTGATATCAAAACCTCCTAACCGTCGGACAAAGTAGCCCTACAAAGAACGCCACAGAAGTTTTGAGCTGCTGTGGCGTTTTGTTATGAAAATAGGGAACTTTCGGCGCTAATTCTAGCCCTCAGACAAGAGATTAGATAGGAAATCCGAAGAGCCGATCGCCCCGTTAACCCCGATAAAGTTTCCTAACACCCGATCGGTTCCTGCTATTCGCAACAGCGTACCGTTAGGAGTGGCGCTAAATTGCAACTGCTGGAAACTCACGCCGCCAGTCAAAACAAACTTATCGACACCTACCTCGAAGTTAATCACAGTATCAGTGCCGCCGTCAGCACTCAAAACAAATCGATCGCTCCCAATACCTCCAATCAAAGTATCATCTCCCGCGTCGCCAAACAGCCAGTCATCCCCCGCACCTCCATTGAGAATATCGCTATCTTTACCGCCAAACAAAGTATCGTTACCAGCATTTCCGTTGATAGTATCTTGCCCTTCGTTGCCGTAGAGCAAATCATCGCCGTCACCGCCGTTGATACAGTCTTGCCGATCGTTGGCGCCCACCGAGACACCTGGGTTATCAGCACCATCGCCATAGATGGTATCGTTGCCCTCGCCACCGCAGAGTTCATCGCCCCCGTCACCGCCGTAAATCAAGTCGTTGCCGGCATCTCCGTGTACGAGGTCATTATTTTTGCCACCGTAAATCAAGTCGTTGCCTTCACCGCCACTGATGGTATCGTCACCCTCATCGCCGAACAGCGCATCAGCACCATCACCACCAAAGAGCCAGTCCTGGCCGTTGACATCTTTAGCTCGACTTCGAGCACCGCCGTACATAGTGTCGTCGCCGTTGTCGCCGACAAGGGTATCAGAGCCGAGTTCGCCCCAAATCAAGTCATTATCTTTGCCACCCCAAACGCCATCATTGCCCTTACCTGCTTGGACGGTATCATTACCGTTGCCGCCACCGATGATGTCGTTGCCGGTGCCGCCAAAGAGCAAGTCTTCTTCGCCAGCACCGCTAACTGAGTTGGAACCACCGCTGTCGCCGAGCAGAGTATCGGCTCCTTCACCGCCGTAGAGGGTATCAGAGCCTAATTGACCGTAGATCAGGTCGTTGCCTTTACCTCCGTAAGCGCGATCGTTTTCTTTGCCAGCAACCAGCGTATCGTTGCCTTGTTGGCCGTTGAGGAAGTCGTTACCGAAGCCTCCGTACAGCAAGTCGAGTCCCTGGGAGTCGCTGGCCCTTTGGTCGGCGATGCCCCCAAACAAGCTGTCGGAGCCGATGCCACCAAACAAGGTATCGGAGCCGAGTTCGCCCCAAATCAGGTCATTTTCTTTACCTCCAAGGGCAATATCATCACCTTTACCGGCGTGGATGGTATCGTTGCCCTCGTTACCATTAATGATGTCTGCACCGTTACCTCCGAAGATCAAATCGCCATTCTCAGCAGCGCTGTTGGAGTTATCGTTGCCGTTGTCTCCGAGAATCGTATCGGCACCTCGATCTCCAAACAGGGTGTCAGAGTCTAAGTCGCCGGCAATCCAGTCGTTCTGTTTGCCTGCGAATACGATATCGTTGCCCTTGCCTCCGTAAACAATATCGGTGTCAATTTCCCCAAAAATCGTGTCATTGTCTTCGTTTCCGTAAATTTCGTCCGCGCCGTCTTCACCTAAAAGCAGGTCGTTACCTTCAAAACCGACGATTTTTTGGTTGCCTTTGGTGTCTAGGATCGAGTCATCGCCATTGGTTCCTTTGGTGGTTTGTCCCTCTCCAAGTTGCGAAATAGGCTGGACAAATCCCACTGCGGGCGGTTGCTGCGGGGGCGTAAAGTTAATGCCCGGTTTTTCCTGAATCGGCTGACACAGACAGTCGGTATCTGGTTCGGCGATCGGATTTGAGATACCGGGCGCGGGTGTTGGTGTGGGTGTAGGTGTGAGTGGGGGAACAGTTCCAACTGGCCTCAAGATAGCAGCAACATTAGCGCTAGCGGGGCTGACTTTGCCGAGGTTGTCGGTGGCGGTGTAGCTGAAAGTTGCTCCGTTGAAGTCAACTGTGGCTACGAAAAATAGTTGTCCTATTTGTTCCGGTGTCAAAACTTGACCTGCTCTCACGGGTACGTCGCCGTTGACTGAATCTGATAAGAACAGGACTCCTTGGCTGGCTGGGGGGACGCTGGTAATGGTATAAGAGACGATCGACCCATCGGGGTCACTTCCTCCCAATCCCAACACCTGCACGATGCCGTTAGTCGGAACCGTGAAGTTAACATTGTTAACCGATGGCGGTTGGTTGGAAGTCGGGGAGAGAGCGGCAACTGTAGCAGTGGCGGGGCTGGTAGCGCCACTGTTATCTGTGGCGCTGTAGCTGAAATTGGCACCGGTAAAGTCGCCGGTGGATTGGAAAAATAGTTGTCCTATTTGTTCCGGTGTCAAAACTTGACCCGGTGTCACGGCGACTCCGCCGTTGGCTGGATCTCCTAAAAACAGGATGCCTTGGGCCGCTGGCGGCAGGGTGTTGATGGTGTAAGAGGCGATCGACCCATCGGGGTCACTTCCTCCCAATCCGGGCACCCGCGCGCTGCTGTTGGGGTCTACCGTGAAATTAGCATTGTTGGTTACTGGCGGTAAGTTTAGGGGATTTGGTGTGGGTGTCGTTCCTGTTAAACCGAGAGTAGTGGTAGCCAGGGGACTGGTAGCGCCGTTTTTATCTGTGGCGCTGTAGGTAAAATTGGCACCGGTAAAGTCGCCGGTGGATTGGAAAAATAGTTGTCCTATTTGTGCCGGTGTCAATACTTGACCCGGTGTCACGGCGACTCCGCCGTTGGCTGGATCTCCTAAAAACAGGATTCCTTGGGCCGCTGGTGGCAGGGTGTTGATGGTGTAAGAGGCGATCGAGCCGTCGGGGTCACTTTTTCCCAATCCCGGAATTTTCGCGGTGCTGTTGGGCCCTAGGGTGAGGTTAGTATTGTTGGCTACTGGCGGTTCGTTGGGAGTTGGTGTGGGAGTTGGTGTGGGAGTTGGTGTTGGTGCTGGAATCGGTACTGGTGCTGGTGTGGGAGTGGGTGTTGGTACTGGTGCTGGAGTCGGTGGGGGTGTCGTTCCTGTTAAACCGAGATTCGCGTTAGCTGGGGGGCTAACTGCGCCGCTGTTATCTGTGGCGCTGTAGGTAAAATTGGCACCGGTAAAGTCGCCGGTGGATTGGAAAAATAGTTGTCCTATTTGT